>NZ_JAKLTL010000024.1:0-26607 GCF_022012315.1 Acinetobacter sp. ME22 | reverse complement strand
GTAATTTATAGAGAATTTATCATATCTTTAATGCAATTATTATCTGATAAATAGCTCGGTAATTCCCCCTAAAAATAAAACTAGATCTTTAGGAGGTTGTAAGATGCTTTGAATAAAATTTTTGATAAAGATTGGTTTTTGATTAGAGCTACTGCATGGTATGCTTTGGCTGAAAATAAGTGCTGGTTTCCTCCAAAGCAAGAACATGTCAAACAAGCACAAATAAATAGGAAAATCGCAGAAACTTGTCGAGCTGGTGCAGCTCAAGCAATACAATAGGGTGAGAATGTAATGAATTTTTTGGATATTAAAACAAGTGTTTATGAAAATTTTTCTGATTTTCATCTTTCTAAAGGTTTTACCTTAGCCGAATCTGAGTTCTATGATACTTTTTCAAAAAGTTTTGATGAGTACTCTAAAGATGATCTAGATGTGAACTTAAGAGAATCTTATAATGACGATATTGCTCATGATCCTAGCCAAAATAATGGACAGTACTTCCCTCTAAAGATAACGTAACGTTAACTTTGGAGATCCAAGAAATGGCCAAACGTTTTAGTCCTGAATTTAAACAGCAAGCAATTGATTATGCACTTTCAAACTCACACGAGCCCATAGCTGCAATCGCCCAGAAATTAGGTGTGGGTTATTCAACTTTAGACAAATGGATTCGTGAAGCCAATCCAGTGGGTTCAAGCAAACGTCAACTTTCACCAGAACAACAGCGGATCTTGGAATTAGAGAAAGAAGTCAAACAGCTCAGGGAAGCCAATGACATCTTAAAAAAAGCGCATGTGTACTTTCTGACAGATCATGCCAAGAAAAGTACACGGTAATTCAAGATCTGGATGTGAATGAAGTCACTGTATCTTCTGCCTGTAAATGCCTGGCGAAAACGCCAGACCAATCTAGCGCAGAAATATAATGATTTAAAAGCCGTGTATTGGCAGCATCATGCACGATTGGGTGCACCTTCATTGGTACATGACATGCATGATTTAGGTTACAGCATGAGCGAACGAACCGTTGGAAGAATGCTTAAAAAGCTTGGTTTACGTAGCAGGATTGCACGTAAATACAAGCATACGACTGATTCAAACCATCGTTTGCCTACAGCGTCTAACTTGTTGGATCGTCAATTTACGGTCAATGAACCCAATAAGATCTGGACAACGGATATTACCTATATCCGTACTAAGCAAGGTTGGCTGTATTTATGTGTGATGCTGGATCTATTCAGCCGTCGTATTGTTGGTTGGCAAACCAGCCATCGAATAGACCGTCAATTAGTGTGTGATGCGTTTCATTATGCAATGGCTCGTCAGGGGTATCCAATGGGTGTCATGGTACATTCGGACCAAGGCTCACAGTACTGTAGTCGTGATTTTAGGGCGCTATTATTGACGAATAACTGCGTTCAAAGTATGTCACGCAGGGGCCTTGCGTAGCTTCAGTCGCTACTCATGGGATAATGCAGTGACCGAAAGCTTCTTTCATACATTGAAAGGTCATGTGGTCCATGGCAGTGTGTTTGCCACTCGAAAAGAGGCGAATGCTGTCTTGTTTGACTATATTGAGATTTATTACAATCGAATCAGAAGACATTCTGCAAACGGCTGGTTAAGCCCAGAAGCCTTTGAACAGAAATATTTCAAGAATTTAGAGGGATTTGTTGTCCACGATACTGTCTAGGATCATACATGCGTCGTGGTGAATATACAGATCAATTCTTCTTACTTTGTGATGATTACAAAGGCTATCAAGAATATGAATTTCAAAATCGGATCTGCCATACCCGTGAGGCCGACATCGATCAAGAAATTTATGGTGCGCCTGAATATATCTCGGCATTACAAAGTGCTTGGTTGAATGAGTCAGCGACCCTATTCCGTCGTAAATACTATAACAATGGTTCACACGCTGGATTCATCTTATATGTAAATGATGCAGCTCAAGATCCGAATGACATTACAGCATTGCGTCAGGCGTTAAAAGAAAGCAAAGGACCAGGGAACTTCCGTAACTTATTTTACTATGCACCAGGCGGGAAAAAGGATGGGATTCAAATCTTGCCTGTTTCTGAAATTGCAGCAAAGGATGACTTTACCAATATCAAATCAATCACCCGTGACGATACCTTAGCTGCGCTTCGGATACCGCCTCAACTGATGGGAATTGTACCGAACAACACTGGCGGGTTTGGTTCAATCAAAGATGCTGCAGAAGTCTTTTATCAGAATGAAATTGTTCCACTTCAGTCACGAATGCAACAGATCAATGATTGGGCGGGTGATGAGGTTATTAAGTTCAAAGAATATAAATTAAACATTGTTTAACACTTGGAATAAATTAAGCCCTCAAATTAATTTGAGGGCTTTTTTTTAAGGTCTAAATCTTTCTAGAATCATCTCAAGATCATAATTCAACTTTTCTATATCACCTATAAACAAAGAACGATCCAACTCTGCTGATTTTATCAATACCAATAGCTGATTCAATTCAACCAATTTCAATTCGGCTTTCAATAATTCTTCTCTCATATTTTTCACCATTAAAAACAATAACTTAGTTAACTTACGAAATAGATTTTAGCTTCCATTCCACATGAAATCCACTAAGCTTTTGATTTTATGCAAAAAAAATATTTTAACTGATTTGGCCTCTATGCACCCAGCGCAGTCACCCGCGCGCCTGCGGTTCATCTAAATGAGGCAATATTACTGCAAGCAAGATGACTATGGGGAAAATCGCAAAGACTTATAGAAACTAGGCGATAGAAAGAAAAAAACAAAAAATGGAATACTGCATTTCACTGCACATACACAGCTTATATCAATTGTTTAATTTAAGACCAAAAATTAGGCTAGTAATGCTCTAACCATCTTTTTTTCAAGGTATTTTCTTATCCGTAATTCGGGTTATTTAAGATATCAATAATTATAAACTCATCTGTCCATTGACTCTGACCAACTGGCTTTTTTACCAACCAACAAATAAATTGGTTTTTAGAAAAAATACGATACTTATTCATATCATCTTCATTATATAATCTTCTATAAACCACATATCCATAATTATCTGATATAAATTCCATCTGATAATTATACACACCCCTTGAAAAATAAAGTTTATCTACTTTCTTAAAATAACCACATACTTTAATATCCTCATAGTCTACAACCCGATCTCTTTTAACACTTGTATAAAAAATATATCCTAAAAGCAATAAAACTATAAATATTGAAATACCAATATTTTTTCTTACATCATCATAATAATTCATAATTTTCAGTTATTTACCTTATTTTCTGCTTTTAATAAAATTAAAATAGCTTGGTTCAGATCTTCCCCCTTATCTTTTCTTCTTTTTAAAATCAAGCAAACTTTCTGACCTTTTCTTAAATTTTCTAAATTTAATCTATTGGGATACGCATTATTTCTAAATCCAAATAGACCATAATGATTAAACCTTATAAAATATTCTTTTGGATATGGAGGTCTAGATGAAACAACATAATCTTCATACTCATATACTCCACATATTTCTTCTGCTTCTAAATACTCTATTTTAGGTTGAATTATTGCCATTTTATAGAAAAAAATAATAGAAGGAACAATAAATAAAAACCCGAATAAATAAATCCTCTTATCAAAAAGAGCAACTATAATCATAGAAATTATAACAAAAACAAAAGAAACACTTCCTAACCACATATAAATATTAACCATTTAACTTCCTCCTTTTATAGCTTTTATTTACTTATTATCCTTAGCAAAAGCTTTATAGATCTAACCTTCTCTACTTCATTGAATAAACTAGATATCTGATTGACATAATTCACTACCCTCATAAATCTGCTGCTTAAAAGTCACATACCTTACCCAATAATAGAATTGCCTATTTCAACACCATCTACCTAATCTGTATAGGCATATCCTTGAGCTTGTAATTCTTGATAAATTTGATGAATAACAGCAATACAACTTACATACACAGGTTATATCAATTGTTTAATTTAAGACCAGAATTAGGCTCACAACCATTCTTATCACACTGGAAATATTCTCTTTATAGGTTCAGAACAAATTTAGAGGTAATAAAGTAATACCTATAAACAAGTATTTGATTATAAATAAAAAATAATATTACTTTTAAAGGTAATTTTTTGTAATAACAGAAGTAATATTTTATAAGTTATTGTTTTTATTGATGGTGGTTTTATATTTATATCACTTTTTTATACAGTAATTTATTACTCAAATATTACTTCAAAATTACTTTCAAATGGTCATGTATTGTACTGATTTATAAGATGAAATAGAAAAATATTACTTTATTACCTCAAAAAATCGCTATCACCATTTTATTTTTTGGTGTTCTCTTTCAGGGTATTTTGACTAATTTACACTCAAAAACTACGAAAATATGGGAATGAAATGGGAATTTTTTGGCTAAAAACTCAATTTATATACACTTGTGCATAAATATAAGCTATTGTTTTTTAATAATTTATTTTTCAAAAATGGTGCGCTCAGCGAGAATATTAATTTAAATGTAATACACTGATATTTATCACAATAATATAGATAAATTAATATTATATCCTTATACGTATCCTTACATTTTAGCTACTCTATAAACCGTTGCAATTCCTACGCCTACAGCTTTAGCTATTTCTTCTTTGGTCATATTTCCTGCCTGTAAAAGCTGGGTAATACGTTCGTGTTTTGCAGTATTAGCTTTCTTTCCAGTAGGAATATACCCTGAACGTGCCAATCCCTGCTTAATACGTTCCTTGCGTTTGTCATTATCTAGCTTAGCCATTGTTGCCAATAAATCAATGAGCATGGCATTAATTACATTCAATATCTCACCTGTCATTCCATCATTGATTGTATGTGTGGTTGGTAAATCAGCAACGATTAAACGTAAACCCTTAGCCTTGATCTTATTTTTTAAAATTGCAAAGTCATCTTGTGAAAGTCTGCTTAGCCTATCCACGCTTTCAACTAAAAGAATGTCGCCCCTATTCGCTTCTGTAAGTAATTGGTTTAACACTGGGCGTTCAAGCTTCGTACCTGAATAGTTTTCTATGTATGTGCTGTATTGATCATCATAGCTTCGGCTGATTTGGATTAAATCATTTAATGCTCTTTCGGCATCTTGGTCTTTGGTGCTTGCTCTCACATAAATACGTATAGTCATTTTGGTCTTCATTTAAATATTATTACTTGGTAACAAGCATTCTAGATGCTAAATTTTCTTTTTTTTCAATGATATTTGGAAGTTCTACATCAGGATGTATAACTAGGCTTATTACAAAAATACTAACCCATATATTAAAATAATTTCTTGGGAGATAGTCTTTAAAAGGTTTATCAACTCCATAGTTACCAAGCTTACTTAAAGAAGATCTAATATTTAAGTTATTAAAATCAATAATTTCCCAAGAGTGAGCCATTTTATTTCTCAAATCTTTGAAGAATATGAGTTCTTGATAGTCATTATCTGTCAGCAGACCAAGTCCATAAGATAATTGAATTTTTTTGTCCAATTGCAAGTTGGACATTGATTTTCCACCTTCATTTTTCAACAATGTTTTACTAATTTGATATGAAAGAAATCTCTCAATAATCCCTCCTACAATCAATACTGCTGATCTATCTGGCTCATTTCTGATATTTTCTAAATGAGCCAGAATATCTACCAATACTCCGTCAGCAATTGGCAAGTTATGTATATCAATTTTATTCTCTGAATCAGACATGACTTATCTCTATTTATTAAATATTTCATTTAGACATTAAAATTAGACTACAATGATAAAACTATCATTTAACAAAGTAAACAAGTCAAATGATAGATCAAGAAATATGATTATCAAATTATCTTTTGTGTATAGTCTAATGATAAATTTTCAACAACAAAAAAGGGATTTTAAAATCCCTTTTTTAGAAAACTTAATATTCAGTCTTCATCTTAAAAAAATGATTTATAATCTGTAACAAATTCTTTGAAATCGTCATCATTTACCAAATTCATGTCATCAACTGTATCTTGAGCTATTCCATCCAAACTCCAAAGAATCCTCGTACCAGCTACATGACCGACTAATGGAGATCTTTTATCATTTACTTTAATGCCAGTAATGTATGCAGTCTGTCCGCTCTTAGTCTTCACTTGAACATCTTCTATCTTTATGGTGATCACTACACAAGCTCCTAGTTCAAAATATTTTTTAATAAAAATAATATACTAAATCGGTAATTATATTGAGTTTATATTTTACACATTCCTAGTAGCTTTATACAAAAGACTATTAAATTTATTTTTGCAGAAAATTTAATTGTGCCCCTTACCTCTGGCAAGGGAAATTACCTTTCCAAAATTTCTGACTGTGATGCACTCACCTAATGATCTGCCCAGCATCATAATTTGCTTTGCCTACCGTTCAAGGGGTATGGGGTCAAAAGTCCCAAAGCCATCCACGAAAAAGACCGCACCCCCGTCAAATTTTTGTGTGGTCAAAATTCCCATAGGGGGTATACCCTAATTAATTCAATTAGTTAAGTAGATTTAACAATCAATATAAATGGTGTCTATGTTGGTGCAATCGCATGAAAAAGCTTTAAACCTGATAGTTTTTGCCACTCTATGCAAATCTTAATTTTTTGATGTGTTACAGGTGTTACATAGGTTACAAGACTGTTTTATATATACTTTTTAATTTAATGATCATTATTTAATCTTAATAACCATCTATATATTAATAGTAAATTTAAATATTAATTATTATATATCAATATCTTACATACAATAATTATTGTTTGATTGATCTATATTCATGTTGCCACACATATTGATCATTTTTGAGTGGTTACAAGTGTTACATAGGTTACAACATTGTTTTATATCATTTTATTTGTAACATTTTTAGCCTTTGAGTCTTGTTACAAGGGTTACATTTCAGGTCATGGGGGGCTTAAAATTTATCTTCAACCGCCTCACTTGGACACCGCTCACTTTCTCATGTGTAAAAAAAAATCCCATTTGGGGCTAAAAATAACTAAACATTGGAGGCTTTGAGGTAAATTAGGGTAAAAATTTGAATACTCTGAATAAACTTTCAGCTTCTCATTGGCTGGCTTATCGAATCACACGGCGACATTACAAAACAGTGCCAAAATTTTGGAATGAGTAACCTCGCCCTTGCAATTCAATGGCGCAATTTTTAGGAATAGTGTTTTTTATGGGTTAGCTTGGGCAGTATAGTGATACTTTTGAAAGCCTTGCATTGCTGTATGCGAAAAGTCTGGGAATAAATAAAATTTAGAATTGCTATCGTGGTAAAAAATGTCCTGTTCAATCATGGCTGTGATGTATTGCTGTGCTTGATCCTGACTCAATATAAATTTAAGTGTTAAATCTTGGATCAAATCTTTTGGTCTGACTAAAGCATTTTCAACTGAGCTATGGATTTTGCGTAAGTTACTGCGGTGTCGTTCCAGCCGATCAAAATAGGTCTGTATGATTTCATGCTGGATACATTGGTCTAGGCTGCTATTTGTTGTGGCTACTGTGTTGTTTAGAATTTCGAGCAATTCGCCTTTAAGGTGCTTTATTTTCTGAATGTCTGTATCAGTAATGCGCTCCATATAATGCAAACGCAAGGTTTGGTTATCAATGAGTTGAATATCTGCACCCTCCAATCGAATATGCTCCAGTAATCTATAAGCCGATTCAAGCTGTAAATGGCGTATGAGTTGTGCTTTATATTTGCGTACTAGCTCGGTCAAATGTGATGGTAATTCTTGCTGTTGATGCAATCGTAAGGTGTGATTGTTAATTAATTCTAGGTTTGCACCACGTTGCTGCAATGCTTGATTTAATAATTGGGCAATATTCATAAACTGTACCCTCAGAAATAAATAAACCGTATGGGTTTGCCATCCATACGGCTTGAAATTGGTTTAAATGTCGATGGTTGTGCCTGTGTTCACATCATCCGTATATGGATTAGTCGCTTTCTCAATGTCATAGCTAAACATTGTGGTATTAAACACATAAAGCCAAACAGGATTTTTACTTTCAGGGGTACGTTCTTGCTTGGTCGTTTTGCCATTTGCACAGTCAATCCAACCATGTTTTTTAAGCACTTTAGCCACTTTTTTAGGGTCAAAACCTGTGCAAAGCTCTTGTTTAAATTGCTCTTTAAAGAACAAATAACGTAGGGTTTCACGCTGTTGGGCATTTACAACTTTATAACCCACTCGATATATGGTTTTTTCTCTAAAAGTCTTGGCATCGGTGCTTGCTTCATCTGCATGGTCTGAGTTGCCATAACTTGCCCGTTTATTACCCTCGATTAAGGTATCAAAACGGCTATTTCCGTTTGCCTCAAAAAATGCTCTGACTTGCTGGAGTATCTGCCGATCCTCAAAGTCCCCGACCATTTCAAAGCTGTTGAGCCATGTCTTAAATACACTGTTTACAGCCTCTAAAGCCCTGCCCTTTTTCCAGCCTGTGATATTGGCTTGCGCTGCCAACTCTCCAGCTACAGCGACAACGGCAAAACGTGCAGCCACACGCTCGATGTGTCCCTGTGCATTATCAGGCGTAATTTTGGCTTTATATTGCTGATAAAGTTTTAGGGCGGTTTCTGTAATATGCCCTTTGTCACGGGTCAAATACTCAAGCCAAGCTTTGCCAGCTACGCCATAAGCACTAATTGCATTTTCATACAGCTTATTTGCCTGTTGTGCAGCATTTGGGGCAAAGTCTACTAGGTCAAATATGCCGTATTCACAAGCATCTAAACTAATTTCAGGTAGGCGTATTTCTTGCCCTAGTTTAGATGTTTGCCCTATCTCATTTAGAATTTCTTTAAAGGTCTTTTCGCCACTGGATAAGAACAAAACTCGCCATTGTTGTGGTGCTTTGGCTATAGCAGTACGTGCCATACGGGCTTTACCCTGACCATTGGCAAGCATATATACAGTTTGCCCAATGTCTTTTGCTGCTGCCTCACCAATTTCATCCAGTACCAAAAAGCCATCATTGTGCATAAAGGCGGTTTGCTCTAATGCATTGCCTGTTGATCGCCATGTACGGTAATACTCTTTAGGGTGTCCCCATACACTACAAGCAAGATAGATAGCGGTACTTTTGCCTTTGGATGACGTACCATTTAAATGAAAACCGCCACCCTGTTGGTTCAATGGCTCAAGTAGTTGTCCAGCAAAGGCACATGCCACACTAAATACAAGCTTAGAATGGCTTTCGAGCAATAAACTTACCCCATTTTTCCATGCTTCCAATTCACCCTTATATTGAAAGCGGTTATCTAGCCCATCGGTACGCTGATAAACAATTAATTCATCATGTTTAGTGGCTGGATTGCTATAGGTTTCAGTCGGTAAAACATAACGATGACCATGCCAGCCCACACTATCCACACATAAAGCGAATTTATCGACTGGATAACTCATTAGGTAAATTTGAAAAAGCTCTCTGCCTCTGCGGTCAGGGGTAATAATCACACCTTGATTGGATAGGGCTTTTCGTGATTCCGTCCCGTCACCTTGAAATAGCTCATTCGGCACAGCCCAAGTGTGGTGAATAAAAGCATCATCTTGCCACTGTAATAAACGCCCCCAATTGTTACTCGTATTGTCACGGGTTTTGGCTGTCACCAAAATAGGGCTAGAGATAAAGCGTTCCCGATACTCGCCATTTTTTAGCTTTTCGATAAAGAACACACCTTTATCATGGATTTCAAAGCTACCATTCTCCCATTCCATTGGCTCAGCCAACATGCCATCAGGTAAATTATCGCTTGGTGATGGTGGTTGATAGGCTGCCGTATTTAAGGCGGTTATATCGCTTGCTGTACTGTCTTGTCCGTTTTGCTTGCGTATCTCTACCCAATCCATCACATCGGCTTTATCAGGCAGATTTAGCCCATCCAGCACGATATAGCGCACATTACAGCCCAATTTATCTAATTCACTGGCAATTTCATTGAAAAACTTAGTTCCAGCCTTGTCATTATCCGCCCAAATGACAATATCGAGGCGTGCCAGTGGTCTAAGGTCGGTTTTATCTGTATTGCCACTGCCTCCGCATGTGGTGGCATATAAGCCCAAACTATTGAGATAATCGGCTTTTTGCTCACCCTCAACAATATAAATTGCCTGTTTATCAGGGACAAAAAGGATACGCTCTAAGGCATATAACGGCTTTTTACCCTGACCAACGGGATAAGCTTGGCTAAAATCAGGATCACCAAATTTAAAACCACGTTCGCCACTGGAGAAAACACGAATCCATTTATCACCTGTATGATGATTCTTAGCTCTGACTTTCCAATACACTGGCATACCGTGACCATCGGTATAACAGAACAAATATTCAAACTGATAGCCATTTTTAACCTCACGTTCTGCCAACTTTTGGGCATGGGCAAAGGCTTGATCTTGCACTTCCTGATAATCTAAAAATTCACTCATGCGTGATTCTCCCATGCGCCCAAGTCCTTACATGCTTCAATAAAAGACTTGCCTGTAAGCAACTGGTGAAATGCAATCAAATCACCGCCTTTGGCTTCGCAAGCCATACACTTAAAGCAACCTTTACGGCTGTTTATGCGTAGGCTTGGGGTACTATCATCATGGAATGGGCAAATCATCTCACGCCATTCGCCACGACCTTTGACGGCATAGCCTCTAGCGGTGAGATACTCGATAGGATCAGGAAGTAATGCCCGATTTAAACCAAATTTCTTTGGCTTATCAGTATGAGTATTTCGGTATTTCCCTAGCGTAGGGTGCGCTTTTTTCATAGTGTTACACCCCTGCTTTAAAAATCGTTGGGTATAACTCTCCCAATACATCACATTCGGCAAAAATGTCAGAATGCAATTGGGTTGTCATGCGCTTGATCGCATCCGTCATAAACTGAATTACACCCAACTCAATCCCTGCGATTTGAAATGTCTTTGGGTTGGTTTGTAAAAGTTCATCACAAGCCATTTTGGCAAGGTTCATTAAATGCTGAACATCAACATCAAGTTTTTGAAAATCGTTATAAATAGCGTGGATTAGGCTTGTTGGATTATCTATTTCTGCAAAATCACTGATTGCATCGGTTTGCTTGTCTAATTGGGCAAGCCATAAATTTAAAATTTGTACTGAACCGTACAGGGTTGAGTGAACTGTTTTAGTCGCATTTTTAAAATGCTGATTAGTTTCTTTGCCAATGAAGTAAATCACGGCGTTATGTAGTGCTTGAATCTCTTTTAAACAAAAGAAATAGTCTTTAACAGGTTTATCTAGTTCGGCAAGGGTTTGAAATGCCTGATTTTTAGGCGTAATAATTTGATTAGGCATGATTATGCACTCCTAACGAATTGATAGAAGTTTTGCCATTCACGACCAAATGAGGGTGGCAAAACTGAAAAGGGTTGGTCGATAGGCTCGTTAGGATACCTACACACGTAAACGTGTCCCTCTCCAGCTTCGCCATAGAGATATGCGAACGCATAGAGATAGTACGCACAAAAAAACCACTTATAGCGGTTCGTGCGCTAACGAGTTTATAGCCGACCAAAGCTAACCCAACTGCTTTCTGTTGGGCATGTTTAGGATATAAAGCTTTGTCTTGGTTTGCAATGTAATTTTGCTGTAATGGCTTGGAAAGCATTAGATATGCCCTCCTTGCTGTTGATTTACAATCGCTTGGCGTATGCTTTGGCTATGGTTGTAACTCTCAATTACCCATACGGCACGATCTTCATCATTGGGTTGCTCTAGGCATAGCAATGCTTTTGTATGCTCTCGATTTTGAGTATCCTGATTCATCAAAATACAGCCTTGAACCGCCAGCGTTTTAGGATTGGAATGCCAATTAATTTCCTTAATATCTTTAAGGGCTTGCTGTGCTTGGGCTTTGGTGTAGTGATTTTGATAGTCAAAACGTGCATGTTCTGTATCACAATTGGTATAAAGCTGATACGTTGCCCAATAATCTCCAGCATGTCCCAATACATCACTGTTGTGGGGCTTTAATAGCTCAACGTGATCAAGACGTTTATTAATCTGATATTTTGCATTTTCTACAGTGGTTTTTTCGACTTTCAAAAAGCCTGTATTTGTGCTGATAGATAATAAAGCCCCTATGATATTTAAAGCACACTGTAAATTACTGGTGAAATAAAGGTGACTTGGTGAATATTCAGCTTCATGTGTCACCATTTCAGCTTTTCCGACTTCATTATCAAAACGATAAGCCGTGACTAGGTAAACATGTTCTTTATCATCTTGAAATGGCTGAATTAAATCACTAGATAAGGCAAAATCATTGTTTTCTGCCGTGAAATAGGCAAACTCAGGTAAATTGTCGTAGCCATCCATTAATAAATTATTTTGGATCATTACCTGTATGGTACAAGGTTGTTCTAAATCATATTTTAGGTTGGCAAATAACTTATTAGCATCATATAAATGCGCCTGATCTGTTTGCTTACATGTAATGCCATGAATAACTTTATCGGATAATTCAGGGTTACATGCCTGATAGGTCGCTGTTGAATAAATTGTCATACTTCAATGCTCCGATCCTTTTGTTTCATCCATTCCGTAATATCTGAGGCACGCCATACGGTAATAGTCGGGCTTAAACGGATTGGCTGGGGGAACTCACCTTTACGCACCCATTCCCATAATGTTTTTTCGGACACACCGATTAAGCCTTTACTGGCTTGGCGTGCGCCAATGATCCGCACTTTGCCTTTGTTGATCCCTGATTTATACATGTGGGTACGGGCTGAACGCTCAGGAATATTGGCAAGGTCTTTCATGCGGTAATAACGATCTGTCGCTTGGTGATCTGTAGTCATATCGCCACCCAATTAAGCCGATTGCACAGCATTGGTTTGCTTTTGGTTGTTATGCCATTGCACCAATTCCGCATAGTCAAAATAAACAGGCGCTTGGCGTGTTTGCCCAGCTTTGTAAGGTTTTGGGAATGTCGGGTCTTTTGCCATGAGTTTGCGTAAACCCTCTGAGGAAAGGTCTAGCATTTGGCAAGTAGTCTTTTGAGATACTCGTAGCGGTGTAGCTTGATTGGATAAATTGAGGTCTTGCATATAATGCCCCTATCATTGTGTTACATGATTAGCTATTGCATGACGTTGCAAAGCTGATAGGGGCTATTCTGTTATTGATTTCTGTTGTTATATTTCAATTGAAATTCTATTGAAATGAAAAATAATTTAGTGCGTTATTTTAGCCTTTCAGCCACTTTGTGACGGTATTACTAGATGGAATTTCTAAACCCTTATTAGCTGCATGTGCTTCCATCATATTAAAGGCTGTTGATGGGTTAAGTTTTGGCAAGCCAGCCATATCCGCTAAAATTGTGACAATCTTTAAGACGTTATCACTTTCCTTTGTACCTAAATTTTCTTTGATCTTTTTTAACTGTTTATTTTCTAATTTTAACTTCTCAATTTCTGCTTTTAGCTGTGCATTTTCATCAGCCAAAGCTCGTTGGTTATTACTACGATCTATTGCTGCAATAAGTTGGTCTTGGCGCTCTGTATCTAATTTTTCTTTACGTTCATGCTCTCGCTGCAATACTTGGGATATTTTTTTCTGTTGCTTTTCTATTTGATCATAATAGTTATGATCAAAAGGGCTTAAATAGGCTGATTGAATATGAGCAGAAATTTCTGCTTTTTTCGCCATAGCCATAGCATCCATACTTGTAGTAGCATTTTGACTGAAATTTGATTTATGTAATTGTTCTTTATTAATTAAATCCATTAATCTATCTTTCAGTGTACTGTTCGATGAGTCCATTTCCGCAATTAGAGTTTCTTCTTGGTTACTTTTTTCCGATTGGGATAATTCTTCAACTAAATCTAATGTTAGTTTTCCTAAATTTTTAACAGCCATGTTTAGAATCCTGTTATTTAATATTGCTCAGTATAGATTACATGTTGGTATATTGGCATATATAGGATTTATCCAACAAAAAAGAAGATCAATCTTGCCTATGTCATTTAGGTCAATCAGTCACTATCTTTCTATAAATTTTCTTGCTCATGCTTCGCTTTTTTGTGTTGTAACACTTTTGAAGATCATCTATTTTCAATGAAATTTATAAAAAACAGGTTACAAAAATGGTTACAGCGAATTTATTAAATAAAAATAATATAAAACAAATGCTTAAAGAAAATATCAAGTGTATTTTCAATCCAAAACTTTAAATTTTAAAGGTGTTACAGCCTAGAGTTCGCCTTACAATATTTTATAAAATTCAAATAAAAACAATAATGTAACCTATAAAATAAAAGGTGTTACAGCTTTTAAAAATTAAATCGTTATAAAACAACGATGTAACCTGTAACACTTGTAACACCTAAAAAAACGCCATATCTGCAAAATAAAAAAATTAAAATTAGGGCAAAATTCCCAATTAAAAACTCTTGAGAGTATGGCAATCATGCTATGTATGAATTTGTCATTTCAGCCAATTTAAGCTTAATCAATTTCGCATATTTGATATTAATTACACCCTGCTTTGCCTGTTCCATCAATGAAAGGCTAAATTCCATCGGGCTTATAAATTTCTCTTGGTTAGCTTCTAGGTAATCACTCCACCAGCAAAGCATCATCCTACGTTCTTCCATAAATTCGGCATGATGGATATAAGCCTGTCTTACGCCATTGCGTTCTTGGTGGCTCATTTGCTTCTCTACTGCATCCTCAGTAAATAAAGTGCTTTCAATCAATGCGCCACATGCCATCCCCCTAAAGCCATGCCCACAAATATCTTGATTTGTATCGTATCCCATACGTCTAAGGGTGTTATTAATAGTTGACTCACTCATAAAGCCGTGTGGATCGCCATTCTTAGGAAAAACATTGTTATAGATACCACTATAGCTATGAATTTCACTAATAATATGTAAAGCCTGTGGTGACAATGGGATTAAATGCGGTGTTTTCATCTTTGCGCCCCGATTTGAGAATTTATATCCCTCTATCAGCGTGCGCTCAGGTGGTATCGTCCAAATTCCTTTTTTAAGGTCAAATTCATTCCATCGAGCAAAGCGTAACTCACTGGAACGTGCAAAGGTATGTAAAGCAAATTCAAGGCATAAGCCTGTTAATGGGTGTCCTTGATCTGCTTGTAATCTTTTAAATAATTCAGGTAATTGAGTTAATGGTAATTTCGGGTGATGCTTGGTTTTTCGTGTGACAATAATTGCATCTTTTAAACTATAAGCTGGGCTTAGCTCTATATATCCTTTTGATATTGCGAACGCAAAAATACTGACAAATCTTTGTCTTGTCTTTTTCAAAACTTCCAAATAGCCCTTTTCTTCAATCTTGCTTAGGACAAAATTTAAATCACGGGGTTTAATACTATCTATTGGTTTATTCCCAAGCTCAGGAAATACGTAAATTTCAAAATTTTTTAATGCCCGTTCTGCTGTACCATCACCCCATTTGCCTGTAGCTTTATATGCTACGTGCCATGCTCTAGTAACGGCTTCAAAGCTAAAGCTATCATCATGTTTGGCTTTTTGGATTGCTAACTGATCAATCGGATCAATGCCATTAGCCAATTGATTAAGCAATGTATGTCTTTTTCCTCTAGCTTCTTTCAAAGTCAAAGCGGGATAATTCCCCAAAGTCATAAGCCCATCTTTACCATTAGGGCGTTTGTACTTAAATCTCCAAACTTTTGAACCATTTTTACGAACAAATAGAATCAATCCTTGTCCATCGTACAAGTTATAGTCTTTTTCTTTGGGTTTTGCGCCATCACACTGGGTAGAAGAAAGAGGCTTGATTTGTCTTGCCATAAGAATAATTTGCCTAAAATAAGGATATAAATTGCATAGAATTGGCTTATATCCCTTAATGTATCCTTATTATTTCTCGCTGTATAGTGATGTATGTTGGTTTATGTTGGCAATAAAAAAACCTTATTATTATGATTTTTATAGTTTTTTAGCGATATGTTGGTTTGTATTGGTATTGAATTGGTGCGCTCAGCGGGACTCGAACCCACGCCACAGGCTTCGGAGACCTGTACTCTATCCAGTTGAGCTATGAGCGCGTTTAAGTCGCCCATCATAACAAAAAAAATCATAAGGTAAAGCACAGATTGATTTTCTATTTGGCTTAATGACTAAGCTTTAAACAGTTTTATCTGTGCAACGAAGAATTGCATTTAGATTACTTGGTTTATCCGACTAGATCGCTCACAATATATGCGTCTATTAACACGTGAGAACTTCATGACTGATGCATTAATGCTGAAAGAGTTATCGAAAACCTATAAAAATGGCTTCCAAGCCCTCAAAGGCATCAATTTAACTGTACCTGAAGGTGAGTTTTATGCACTTCTTGGGCCAAATGGTGCTGGAAAGTCGACAACTATTAGCATTATTAGCTCGCTAACCCGTAAGACTTCTGGACAAGTTGAAATTTTTGGTCATAGCCTCGATACCGATGCATCTAAAGCCAAGCAATGCTTAGGCGTTGTTCCACAAGAATTTAACTTTGGTCATTTTGAGAAAACCTTTGATATCTTGGTGACTCAAGCAGGTTATTACGGCATTCCCAAGAAAATTGCTGAGCAACGCGCTGAGCTTTATCTAGAAAAATTGGGTCTTTGGGAAAAACGTAATATGCAGGCGCGTATGCTTTCAGGCGGTATGAAACGTCGCTTAATGATTGCGCGCGCCATGATGCACGAACCAAAACTTCTCATTCTCGATGAACCTACTGCTGGTGTGGATATTGAACTGCGTCGCTCAATGTGGGATTTTCTGACTGAAATGAATGAAAATGGAACATCCATTATTCTGACCACACACTATTTAGAAGAAGCTGAAATGCTGTGTCGTCGTATTGCGATTATTGATCACGGCGTGATTAAAGAAGATACCAGCATGAAAGCCTTCTTAAGTCAGCTCAATGAAGAAACCTTTATTTTTGATTTATCGCAGCCGATTGAACCGATTGAACTCAACTTTATTGGAATCCGTTTTCATTTGGTTGATAGTCTGACTTTAGAAGTGACGATGGACAAATCACACGATCTCAACGAGATTTTCCAGTTATTTGAAAATTTAGGCGTTCAAGTTAGAAGTATGCGCAACAAAGCCAATCGTCTTGAGGAACTATTTGTCAAAATGGTTGAGAAGAACTTACAGGAGGCATCGGCATGAACTTTACCCAACTGCAAGTTGCCCTATGGACACTGGTTCGTAAAGAAATTCGTCGCTTTATGCGAATCTGGCCACAAACTTTGCTTCCACCAGCCATCACCATGAGTTTGTACTTTGTGATTTTTGGTAATTTGGTCGGATCTCGCATTGGTCAAATGGGTGGTTTTACCTATATGCAGTTCATCGTGCCAGGTCTAATCATGATGGCGGTGATCACCAACAGTTATGCCAATGTCTGCTCAAGTTTCTTTAGTGCCAAGTTCCAAAAAAGCATCGAAGAACTGATCATGAGTCCTGTACCTTTATACTTAGTCCTTTGGGGTTATGTGATTGGTGGCGTTTGCCGTGGTGTTTTGGTGGGTTTAATTGTCACCCTAGTGAGCCTATTCTTTACTGACCTGCATATTCACAACTTATTTATAACGATATATACCGTGATCGTTACTAGCCTGCTATTTTCAATTGCTGGCTTTATTAATGCGATTTATGCACGTTCATTTGATGATATTTCGATTGTTCCAACCTTTGTGTTAACTCCACTGACTTATTTAGGTGGTGTATTCTATGCGATTAGTGCATTAAGCCCTTTTTGGCAAACACTTTCATTGATCAACCCAATCGTTTATATGGTTAATGCATTCCGTTACGGCATTTTGGGTCATAGCGATGTCAATGTCAGTATTTCCCTTGCAGCAATCACAGGATTCTGCTTGGCGTTTTATGCAGCTGCTTACTATTTATTATCACGTGGTTCAGGAATTCGTGAATGAGCGTAGAAAAATCATTATTGGGTAAAGATACCCATTATCCAACAACCTACCAACCTGAGATTTTATTTCCAATCTCTCGTAGCCTTTCACGCGAAAACTATGCAGATGTTGCAGGGATTCAGCAAGGTTATGATTGGTGGCATGTGTTTGAACTGTCTTGGTTAAATGCTCAGGGAATTCCACAAGTTGCAATTGGTCGTTTACGATTGCCTGCAACTTCTCCCAATTTGATTGAATCCAAATCGCTCAAACTCTACTTTAATAGTCTGAACTTTATGCGTTTTGCTTCAACTGAAGAGCTGATTCAAACTGTTGAACAAGATTTATCTACAGCAGCTGAAGCGCCTGTTCAACTCAGCCTAATTGATGCAAATGACTTGTCAGTATCTCAACCACAAGGTCGCTGCTTAGATCAGTTTTCGCCAGAGCAATTATCTGAGCATCCCGATGCCAGTTTGTTACAACATGTCGGTTCAGGTTTGCTTGTTGAAGAACAATATTATTCAAACTTGTTACGCAGTAATTGCCCTGTGACAGGACAACCTGACTGGGGAACCATTTTCATTCGTTATCGCGGCGAAAAGATTTGTCCTGCAAGTTTATTGGCTTATATTATTTCATATCGTCAACACAATGGTTTTCATGAGCAATGTGTTGAACAAATCTATGCGGATATCTGGACAATGCATAAACCTGAAGAACTCATGGTTTATGCAGCTTATACTCGTCGTGGTGGACTAGACATCAACCCATGCCGTGTATCTAACCTAGCATGGTTACCAGAAACCCCTGTCCGTCTTGCTCGACAATAATCATCCATTTGAATTTTGAGGTTTAATTATGGCTTTTTTCGGTTTTATTCCATCTGAAAGTTTACTCAACAAGATTCAAACTGCAATTGCGCAGAAGGACTCGAAAGAACCTTTGTATCCCTTGCGTGATGAAATTGCTTTGCAAGTCAATGATGAAATTATCGATGCGATTGTGACCAATCTGATTCATCGTTTTCCTGAAACGGATAAACGTGAAACCACAGAAAAACTGGCGCATTTTGTGAAATCCAGTGTCCATTTTTTACTGTCTAAGCAGTTACTCAGTAAAGCCCCGAATGATGTTGTCCGCAAATCTATCGAATTCTCCGAACAAAGCCTATTTAAAGCCCCAGATGGACAATGGCGTTTAGGTGAAAAGTTAGATGCAGGTTTAGTGACTAATTTAAAACATCAGTTTGCACAAATTCAGGCAGGAGAAAAAATCGATGCTCATGCACTTGCTGAAAGCTACAAAATGTTTGCAGAAGCAACAGTGCGACATTATATGCATGACTTTAATCACACCCTAGATTTAGGCATGATTAAACGTAAAGCATCAGACTTGGGCTGTTCCGCAGTAATCAAGGCTGTACACATTGCCATCGATAAAATTATTCCACATCTGAACAAACGTGAGCTCAAAGTTCTCGCAGAATATCATGATGGTTTATTTTTCCACTAAGTCAATTTTTAGACTATCGAAAACCTAGCTTAGGCTAGGTTTTTTTATTGCTAAATGTGCAAAGAGATTGCCTAAAAAGTCCAGTATGTTAGCATTCGCACTTGCTGCTTATTACTCGCTTTTCATCCATTATGGCACCAAGTCCGCAATACAAATTTTTACGTCAAGCTCCTCGTGATGGGTTGAGTACTGCTATGCAGCCTTCCCGTTGGCAACGCTTACATATCGACCCTTGGCTATGTTCTTTTTTAGTTTTAAATGCCCTACTTGGACTCACCGTTTTATATAGTGCATCTGCACAAGATATGGGACTGGTGAGCAAACAAGCGATCAGTTTTGGTTTAGGTTTTTTGGTCATGATTATGATTGCCCAAATTCCGCCCAAGGTCTTCCAGTCATTCTCCCCCTATTTTTATATTTTTGGGGTACTTTGTTTAGCTGCTGTAAAAGTGGTTGGTGAAGTCCGTATGGGAGCACAACGCTGGATTGATGTTCCAGGTATTGGTAGCGTACAGCCCAGTGAGTTTATGAAACTCGGAATGCCGATGATGGCTGCTTGGTTTCTCACACGGCAAGCGCTGCCACCCAATCTCAAAACAGTGATTGCAACACTCGTTCTCATTGTTATTCCTTTTGTTCTTATTGCAGAGCAACCTGACTTAGGTACATCACTACTGGTTCTTGGAAGTGGTGTTTTTGTATTATTTCTCAGTGGCTTATCTTGGAAAATTATTGCAGCGGCATTGACAGGTGCGGGTATTTTTATTCCAATTGCTTGGGAATTTTTACTGCATGACTACCAACGACAACGGGTACTCACCTTACTCAACCCCGAAGCAGATGCTTTAGGAACAGGCTGGAACATCATTCAATCCAAAACTGCAATTGGTTCGGGCGGTTTCTCAGGAAAAGGCTTCTTGCAAGGAACTCAATCGCATTTGCACTTTTTACCTGAAGGTCATACCGACTTTATTATCGCAGCATATTCTGAAGAATTTGGCTTAATTGGAGTCACCATTCTGATTTTGCTTTACTTTGCAATCATTTGCCGAACCTTCCAGATCGGCATGCAGTGCTTCCATAATTATGGACGTTTGCTGGCTGGTGCTTATGGATTGTCGTTTTTTATATACGTCTTTGTAAATGCGGGCATGGTCAGTGGTATTTTACCTGTAGTGGGCGTGCCATTGCCATTTATGAGCTATGGCGGTACTGCAATTATTACTTTAATGACAGCTTTTGGGATTGTCATGTCGATTCACACACATCGCTAACTCGGACTTACCTCTATGTGGCAACAAAAATTACATAAAACTTGTCAAATTTTAGCCCTCACCGCTACAGCAGTTTTTTCTACCTCTTTTTGTCAGGCAAATGATTTTATTAACAACCCAAATTACGAGAATTTTAAACTAAAAACCATGCAACAGTATGGCTTGAGTGCCGATCAGATTGATCGGGCAATGTTGGGTGCTCAAAACCGTCCAAACATTTTGAAATTGATGGAAAAACCAGGCGAAAGTAAACCTTGGCATGCCTATCGGGAAATGTTTATGACCGAAGGGACTATTCAACGTGGAGTACGTTTCCGTGACCAATATGCAGATGTATTGAATCGTGCAGAACAGCAGTTTGGTGTTCCTCAGGCGGTGATTTTAGGAATTTTAGGTGTTGAAACAGGCTTTGGTAACAACAAAGGCTCCATCATCACCCGTGATGCTTTAGCAACACTTGCATTTGGTTACCCACGACGGGCTGATTATTTTGCAGATGAACTTGGTGCATTGATCGCATGGACATACAAAGAAGGCTATCCAACAAGTAGCATTACAGGTTCCTATGCAGGTGCAATTGGTTATCCGCAATTTATGCCAAGTAATATTGGAAAATATGGGGTCGATTATGACAACAATGGGCATATTGACTTACGCAACTCGCCTGCCGATGCCATTGGTTCTATTGCAAATTACCTAGCACAACAAGGTTGGCAACGTGATCAACCAATTGGCTTTCTAGCACGCTACATAGGCACAACACCTGAAGCTGTCATCGCTAAAGATTTAAATCAGCCAACGCCTTATGGCGTACTAAAACAGCAAGGTATTACACCACTCAATCCCGTGATCAAGATTGATGATTTAGAACTCATCAATGTCATCCAACTACAAGATTATAATGGTGCAATTTATTACATCACATACCCTAATTTTCAGGTGATTACGACCTATAACAAGAGCCGTATGTATGCTACAGCAGTGTGGCAACTGGGCACAGAAATTACAAATCGTTAGTGTAAAAATAAAGTAAATTAAAATAGTCAAGTATTTTTCAATGAAAATTGATGCCAATTCAGGCTGTTTTAATTAATTGTTACAATATTGATTATTTATTAATCAATAGATGTAGTGTTTTCGTCCTTTTTGTAAACTTTTGCCAATTAATACTAGACACCTCACTAGCGACATGAATATTATCCCTAGCGTCAAATACAGTTGAACACATCAAGTTTTAGGCAGGTTCTCTTAGTTTTCAAACGCTTATTTTGATGATTAAGATGCCTTAAGGAGATTATATTCATGCGTTTTCCAGTGAAATCACTGCTCGCTATTACCTTTTGCGTATCCCTGACGCAAACGCAAGCTGATATGGTTCAGTCATCATCAAGTAACAATGATAATGACGGTGCTAGTCTTGCAGCTCGCGTCATTAACAAAAATGCTTCACAAACTATTTACCGACCAAACCTTAACAGCCTTTCAATTACTGAGCGCTCTGGTGATAAAATTCGTCGCCAAACCTTAGCAGCCAAAGTTGAAGTTCCAGAAGATGAACCTTCTGTAATCGACCGCTTAAATACTGTTGCATCAAATACCGTTCGTAAATTCAGCCAAACAGGCATTGCATCATGGTATGGTCGCCAATTTCATGGTCGTAAAACTGCCAATGGCGATACTTTTGATATGAATGCACTGACTGCAGCTCACCGTAGCTTGCCGTTGAACTGCTATATTCGCGTAACCAATAAAGATAATGGTCGTAGTGTCATCGTAAAAGTAAATGACCGTGGTCCATTCCATGGCAACCGAGTTCTTGATTTATCTTATGCTGCTGCAAAACAAATTGGTGTAACCAACTCAGGTACAGCACGAGTCAATATTGAACGTGTAGACGGTCCAAATTCTTAAAAAATCTCCTCAACTGTTTTGACATTTTTTAGCCACATTTTATGTGGCTTTTTTGTTGCTAAAATTTGAAAAAATTCTCGAATAAGACAATTTGTGCTCAATCTCTCATTTTTATATGAGTTATTTGAAGCTGTTTTGCGTTTTAAGCACAATAAGTAGACTTAGACTCATAACCCTAGCACTTTTTCTTAAATCATCGAAATATGCGATTTTAGACGCAAAGAAATAGCATTGATTTTTTATGCCTTTCAATTCCATTTTATTTATTGGTTTTTCCATACTTTAATTGCTGAAATTTTTAGCATTTTTCAAAAGCATAAGCTTTCAATCTTAAGTAATTTCATTTAGGCATAAAAAAAGCCCTATTCGGGCTTTTTTTTACTCAAAATAATTTTTCAATTATTTTGCAGCAGCTTGAGCAGCAGCAACTTCTTCAGCAAAAGAAAGTTCAGCTTTTTTCTCAATACCTTCACCCACTTCGAAACGAACGAATTGAGCAACAGTCGTTGAAGTTGCTTTCAATACTTCAGCAACTTTCTTGTCGTTGTCGATCACGTACTGTTGACGCTCAAGAACAACTTCATTCAAGTATTTTTCAACTGAACCAGAAACCATTTTCTCAACGATGTTTGCTGGTTTACCAGATTCAATTGCTTTCGCTTCAGCAATTTCTTTCTCTTTAGCAACAAGCTCAGCAGGAACATCTTCAGCAGAAACAGCAACTGGGTTGAATGCAGCAACGTGCATTGCAATGCCTTTACCAGTTTCAGCACTACCTGTATAAGATACAACTACACCGATTTTTAAACCGTGTTTGTAAACAGCAAGGTTTTCACCTTCAACGATTGCAGCACGACGTACTTGGATGTTTTCACCGATTTTTTGAACAAGAGCAATACGCGCTTCTTCAACAGTTGCACCATCTTCAAGTTTAAGTTCAGCAATTTTAGCAGCATCAGTTTCGCCAGCAGCAAGCGCAGCAGCAGCAACTTGTGCAGAGAAACCAGCAAAGTTTGCATCTTTAGCAACGAAGTCAGTTTGACAGTTTACTTCTAAAAGAATTGCTTTGTTGCCGTCTTGAGCGATTGTGATTGCACCGTCAGCAGCAATGTTACCAGCTTTTTTAGCTGCTTTTGCTTGACCAGATTTACGAAGGTTATCAATCGCTAATTCGATATCACCATTCGCTTCTGTCAAAGCTTTTTTACATTCCATCATTGCAAGACCAGTACGGTCACGTAATTCTTTAACCATGCTTGCAGTAATTGCAGTCATGTGAATCTCCTAAAATCAGGTAGAAAATATAAATCTTTTTTTAACAAAAACGGCCCAAAGAAACTCTGGACCGTCTGCTTTCTCGACGCTTAATTTGCCACCGCTATATGTCGCAAAAATGACAAGCCCGCGTCAAAACGCATTAAGCCTCAGAAGCAGCAGCTTCGTCGCCTTTTGCTTGTGCATTCGCTTGAGATTGAGCGTATTCTTTACCAGCAAGGATCGCATCAGCCATCGCAGAAGCATAAAGTGTTACTGCACGAATCGCATCATCGTTACCAGGGATAACGTAATCAACGTTGTCTGGGTTAGAGTTTGTATCAACGATACCGATTACAGGAATACCTAAGTTTTTAGCTTCTTTGATCGCAATTGCTTCGTGGTCAACGTCAATTACGAACAATGCGTCAGGTAAACCACCCATGTTTTTAACGCCGCCTAAAGCACGTTCAAGTTTTTCCATCTCACGAGTACGTTCTAAAGCTTCACGTTTAGTAAGTTTAGCAAAAGTACCATCTTGAGATTGAGTTTGAAGGTCTTTTAAACGGTTGATAGATTGGCGAAGTGTTTTCCAGTTCGTCAACATACCACCTAACCAACGGTGATCTACGTATGGTTGACCAGCGCGTTGAGCTTGTTCACGGATGATGTTAGAAGCAGCACGTTTTGTACCAACGAACAAAACTTTGTTCTTTTTGCTAGCCAAGTTGTTAGCAAAGTTCAAAGCATCATTTAACGCAGGAACAGTGTGCTCAAGGTTGATGATGTGAATTTTGTTGCGAGCGCCAAAAATGTATTGACGCATTTTTGGGTTCCAGAAACGAGTTTGGTGACCAAAGTGTGCGCCAGCTTGTAGAAGGTCGCGCATGCTTACGTTGTAATCTGCCATTTTATTACCTTAAATGTTTGGGTTAAGCCTCCATACGTCCTCATTCTCCACCCTGTTTCGGGCACCCAGAGTAATGTGTCGACATATGTGCGGATTTTTAAAACCACATTTTAACTAAGCTTCGATGAATGATAAATTTATTCACGAAAAGCATTTGATAAAATGGGTGCATATTTATACCATAGTCACACACAAATTACCAAAAGTTTTTAAGCCTTATGAACAGTACTTACGAAGCTCCACGCCGCCTAATCAAAACACCAGATGAAATTGAAAAAATGCGTGTAGCGGGGCGTTTGGCGGCAGAAGTATTGGATATGATCAAACCACATATCCAACCTGGAGTAAGCACCCTTGAGTTAGACACCCTCTGTCACGATTACATTGTCAATGTTCAAAATGCGATTCCTGCTTGTTTAGGTTATGGTGCTGCACCTGGTCGCCCCGCCTTTCAACACACCATCTGCACATCTGTGAACCATGTTGTATGCCACGGTATTCCATCTGCCGATAAAATTCTTAAAAAAGGTGACATTCTCAATATTGATGTAACTGTGATTAAAGATGGTTATCATGGCGATACCAACATGATGTACATCGTGGGTGGTGAAACCACTATTTTAGCAAACCGTTTGTGCAATGTTGCTCAAGAGGCAATGTATCGCGGAATTGCTGCTGTAAAACCAGGTGCTTACATTGGCGATATTGGCGCGGTCATTCAAAAATATGTGGAATCAGAACGTTTCAGTGTTGTTCGTGAATATTGTGGTCACGGTATTGGTACAGTTTTCCATGATGAACCCCAAGTCTTACACTATGGTACGAAAAATACGGGGATGCGTTTAGAAGCAGGCATGACTTTTACCATTGAACCGATGGTGAATGCGGGTGTTTGGCAAACCAAGACCTTGGGTGACAAATGGACTGTCGTAACCAAAGATCATAAATTATCTGCTCAATATGAACATACAATTCTAGTTACTCCAACGGGAGCTGAAATTTTAACAGCCCGTCCTGAAGAAGACCTAGTACGCTTTACTCAGCCTGAATAATATGCAGGCACAAAAGTCTATTATGGCTTTTGTGCCTATTCAATATCGATCTAAACGCATTTATTTTTATTCTAAAATACATGTTGGATATAAAAACAAGAACAAGTTCTCATTTTTAAAATAAAGTTTTTATTCATTAACACTCTCATATTTTAAGATTATCTTTTGTTACTTTATTCAGACAAAAAAGAGCCAATTAAAAAACAGATCAACTCAACCAATACTCAAAATATGCTTAAAATATCGCAGCCCAGAATTATCCTTACTGCCATGAAACTTTTGATCATTCCTTTAATTGCTTGCTGCCTATCTGCTTGTCTATTTACTAATTCCAACGAAGTAAAGCGTTCTGAACTAATTCTTTCACATTTCAACTGTCATAATTACGAAGGTAGTATTAGTCCAATTAATAGTTTCCACGAGCAGACACTGACCGTCACTAAGCAAAAATCTGTTGATTATATTCAGCATTATAAAGATGGAGAAAAACTATTTAATATTCCTCTTGATGAGGTTGTTAATCAACAATACGAACTGTATAAAGATGCATGCCAATCCATTGGTGGAGTATTATAAATCCAATTAGCAGGAAAATTAATATTTTAACTTTATCAAAATATGATAATTAATCCACTCTAAATATTTTTTAATATGTTCGTTTTCTCTTAAAATAAAAAAACCCTGCTTTCGCAG
>NZ_JAKLTL010000023.1:0-27172 GCF_022012315.1 Acinetobacter sp. ME22 | reverse complement strand
ATAATAAGAAAAATAAGTTCGGTTATACTATGATCATCTTTACAGTACTTTAATTCAGGATCACATGCTAAGTGGTTATCAAGATCAAGCCCATTCTAGAAGAGGCTATGCACTTGTTGGAGTAATATTCCTACTATTTGGCCTGATTATGCTGGTTATTGATTCAGGGATAGGGGCATTTATTGGTATATTCTTTGGCTGTATTTTACTCTTGCCTGCATTATTTTTTTCATATACTCATTTTCAAAAATATGAAAAAATTCTATCTTGGATGTCTGTTTTTGGAAACTGGTCATAAAACTTGAGAATATGTTGAATGACACTGGCTGGCTTTTCTTGTTTATTTAATTAAAAGTAAAAAATTATAAATATTTCTGAATGTATGGCATCACTTTTTTATGCAATAACTCAATCAAAGCAGGTTGCATATATTCAAAATTATCAGGTATGTCTAATGAGATTATTTTTTTCCCATTAATCACATGCCGAAATTTTTGTTGTATCTTTACTTTGTGCTTTTTTCCATCGTAAAGATTATATCTGCCCATTGGATAGTTTCCGCATCTATCGGTGTATTGGCTGACTCATGAATTCCAGCAGATGTGCATTCAATATTTTGATACTCAGAAAAAACGGTTTCAGCAGTTGGGCTACGAAGTTTATTTTGAGCACAAACAAATAATATTTTGATCATCATTTATTATCTTTTGAATTTTCATTACTTTATAGATTAAATGTAATGAATAAACAATGGCTTGTTTGTTTATGATATAAAAATTAATACTTATTTTTAAAATCAATATGGAGAATAAACATTGAAAGTCTACGGAGATCTGCTATCTGGCAATTGCTATAAAGTTAAATTGTTGCTTGAGTTTTTAGGCATTCAACATGAATGGTTGCATATCAATGTGCTAAAAGCTGAAAGTCACACACCTGAATTCTTGCAGATGAATCCAAATGGAAAGATTCCTGTTTTAGTACTCGATGATGAGCGAATTTTGACTGAATCCAATGCAATTTTGGGTTATTTAGCTGAGGAAACCAAGTTCATTCCAACAGATCGCTATGCCAAAGCCAAAATGTATGAATGGATGTTCTTTGAACAATATAGCCATGAACCATTTATTGCGGTTGCACGTTTTATCAATAAATACTTGGGCTTACCTGAAGCTCGCATTGAGGAATATCATGCTTTGCAGCCAAAAGGGCATAAAGCCTTAGCGATTATGGAGCAGGCATTGGGGCAGCATGATTATTTAGTAGGAAATGAACTCACATTGGCAGATATTTCTCTTTATGCTTATACCCATGTGGCCGATGAAGGTGGTTTTGATCTAAGTCTTTACCCAAATATTCAGGCATGGTGTCAGCGCATTCAAAATTATCCTGCTTATCGGGGAATGGCTGCATAAAAAGTCATTTAACCTTAGTTTGCCATATCGTTTTGAAGCAGATATGGCAAAGCAATTATAGAGATCATCATTTATCTTTAAAAATCAGTTTTACAAATTTGATGAGGATTTGGTTTTGTTTAAACTTTAAACAATTTAAATTTTATCTCATTGTTTTTTCAATGCTTAAATCTAAGAAAACCGAATAGAATTCATGGTAAAATACTCGGCTTTCATCTTTGATGACATTCCCATCTCCAGCCAGCCGAGAATTGCCAGCTATGTCTACTGCCTACACCATGCAGACTGCGCCAAAAGCGTTGTTTGACTATGATAAACATTGGGCTTCATGCTTTGAACCAGCCCCATTTTTGCCAATGTCTCGGCAAGAAATGGATGCATTGGGCTGGGATGCCTGTGATTTTATCTTGGTGTGTGGTGATGCATATATTGATCATCCTTCATTTTGTTCGGGTGTGATTGGGCGAGTTTTGGAAGCACAAGGCTTTCGTGTTGGCATTATTTCTCAGCCAGACTGGACCAATGTAGAAAGTTTTCGTGTGTTAGGTAAACCCACAATTGCTTGGGGTGTGACCGCGGGCAATATGGATTCGATGATTAACCGTTATACGGCAGATCGTAAAATCCGTTCGGATGATGCTTACTCTCCTGATAATCTGCCAAACAAACGCCCAGACCGTGCTGCGACTGTCTATAGTCAGCGCTGCCGTGAAGCTTTTGCTGATGTTCCTGTACTTTTAGGTGGTATTGAAGGCAGTTTGCGTCGTATTGCACATTATGATTATTGGTCAGATAAAGTCCGTCGTTCGATTTTGATGGATTCGAAAGCGGATATGCTGATGTATGGTAATGGCGAACGTGCCATTATTGATGTGATGCATCGTTTGGCAAAAGGTGAAAAAATTCATCAGATTACTGATGTTCGTGGTACCGCATTTATTATCAATAAACTCAACAAGCCAGCTAAAGCCAAGTTTGTTGAAATCGCCAGTAACGATGTCGATACCATTGGACGTGTTGATCCGATTATCAACCCGTATGTAATGACCGAAGATATTGATGGCTGTGAAGTTGAAAAAGAAAAAGGTAACTCTTTAGCACAGTACCAAAATTTCCAAAAAGAATTGGTTGCAAATCCAGTTGTGCGTGAAGGCGACAAGCTAGATGAGCATACACAAGTGGTGCAGTTGCAAGTTGCTTCAAAAGCGATCAAGCATAAATTACCTCCACGCGAATTGGCAGTGATTCGTTTACCTTCTTTTGAACAAGTGGCGAATGACCGTGTGCTATATGCACATGCCAACCGTATTTTGCATTTGGAAACCAATCCAGGGAATGCACGTGCGTTAGTACAACGTCATGGTGAACGTGATGTGTGGATTAATCCACCACCGATTCCATTGACCACTGAAGAAATGGATTACGTGTTTGACTTGCCTTATGCACGTTTGCCACATCCTGTGTATGGCAATGCACGTTTCCCAGCCTTTGACATGATTAAATTCTCAGTGAATATCATGCGGGGTTGTTTTGGTGGCTGTACGTTCTGTTCGATTACTGAGCATGAAGGACGAATTATTCAAAACCGTTCTGAAGAGTCGATTCTTCGTGAAATTGAAAAGATTCGTGATACTGCACCACAATTTACAGGGATTATTTCGGACTTGGGTGGCCCAACAGCCAACATGTACCGTTTGCACTGTAAAGATCCTGAGATCGAGAAAAACTGTCGTAAGCCATCGTGTGTGTATCCAGGTGTTTGTCAAAACTTGCATACCGATCATGCTCCTCTGGTACAGTTGTATCGTAAAGCCCGTGAAATTAAAGGCATTAAGAAAATTCTGATCGGTTCAGGTTTACGCTATGACTTGGCGGTTTTGAACCCTGAATACGTTAAAGAATTGGTACAGCATCACGTTGGTGGTTATCTGAAGATTGCGCCTGAGCATACCGAGCAAGGGCCATTGTCGAAGATGATGAAACCAGGCATTGGCACCTATGACCGCTTCAAGCAAATGTTTGATCGTTTCAGTAAGGAAGTGGGTAAAGAACAGTACCTGATTCCGTACTTTATTGCAGCGCATCCGGGAACGACTGATTATGACATGATGCATTTGGCAATCTGGTTGAAAAAGAATGGTTTCCGTGCCGATCAGGTACAGACCTTTTATCCATCGCCGATGGCAACCGCAACGACCATGTATTATTCAGCAAAAAACCCGTTGGCGAAAGTCGCGCGTTATACTGAAGATGTTGACATTGTGAAAGGTGAGAAACGTCGTCGTTTGCACAAAGCATTCTTGCGTTATCATGATCCAAATAACTGGCCGTTGTTACGTGAGGCTTTAAAAGAAATGGGGCGTGCCGACCTGATTGGTAACTCGAAGCAGCACTTGATTCCAACCTTCCAGCCGAAAGCGGCAGATGGTGAATATAAGGCAGCGCGCAAGAAAAATTCGAGTGTGGCAGGGGATTCACAAAAACGTACTGGTGAAAATACAGCACGTCAAAATTCACAGCGTCAGCAACCAAAAAAGGGACAGATTTTGACGCAGCACACAGGTTTACCACCGCGTGAAACAGGTGATCGCAAGCGTCCTTTTAATAAGTCGAAATCCAAAAATCGTGCTTAAGTTTTAAAAATTTGGAAAAATAAAAAAGCCAAGTTAATCTTGGCTTTTTTATGTCAGGATGATTTATCCAACAAGATGCTGATAAGCACAGTATAAATAACCCAGTACGATTAGACCGACAACAGGTTCTAAAATTTTTGCCCATGTTGGTACTTGAGCAACAATAGGTTCAGCAACTTGATGATCGTCGTGGTGGTCAGTATGAGAAACCATGTAATTAAACTCCTTGATTGTTTCGTCTAATGATACCTGTTTTGTCTCGGCAGGTTTAGAGCCAATCAGTCGAATCAAGGTATTTGTTGCCCAAACCCAATCTGCTGCTTGTCCTGCCAAATAGGGAGGTTGACCTAGAAGGAGTTCATTGATGCCTGTTTGTCCTAAGTGCCCTGTGCAATCAAGCTGATGTAGTTCGGTCAGTTGTAATGATAAAATTTCTGTAAGAGCTTGTTCAAATTCAGTTTTATTCAAACTCGATTTATTCTGTGATGATGTTGTCATCAAACGGGCAATTTGTTGAATATACAATAAGTCTTGTTGTTGTATTTCTAAATAAACATGATTGGCATGATGTTGCCATTCAGCAATCAGTTTGCCTAAAGCGAGTGCGTTAAGCTCTAAAAGTAGACTTTGGCGTTCTTCTACAGGATAGTGAGCGAGAAGCTGAGGCTTTTGAATTCTCGTTTGCTCAGCAAAATAATGAAATAAATCAAAAGCCATACACTCCTCCTTAATGAGGTTAGTCGACGATTCTTAAACTTGGTTTTTTCTTTGGTGCTTCTGTTTCTGATAGTTCAGCAATTTCTTCGGTTGTTACTGGACTCATATTCTCATATTCGCTTGGATCAAAAAAGAGTCCTTGACCATTTTCACGTGCATAAATCCCAATAACTGAAGCGAATGGCACATAAATATTTTGTGCAACACCACCAAACCGTGCAGAGAAGCTGATGGCATCATTATTCATAACCAACTGATGCACAGCATGCGGCACGATGTTCAGGACAATTTGACCATCTTTGACAAATTGAACAGGTACACTGGTATGTGGCTGAGTGGCATCCACCAAGAGATAGGGAGTTAGCTGATTGTCACAAATCCATTCATAGATCGCACGGGCTAAATAGGGGCGTGTAGGGGGTAAGTTGATTTCTTGATCAGACATAACAAAGCTCTAAAATATTTCTCGGCATACAAATTACTATACCGATTTTTGTTGTATTGTGTCATGGTTTTGACACAGTTTGTACATTATCGCAGGCATAAAAAAACCTCGGTAAAACCGAGGCTTTTTGTCCAATTCGGAAAACGAATTAACGTTTAGAGAATTGAGGACGTTTACGCGCTTTACGTAAACCAAGTTTCTTACGTTCAACTTCACGAGCATCACGAGTAACGAAACCAGCTTGACGAAGAGTCGGTTTTAAAGTTTCGTCAGCAGCGATTAATGCACGAGTAATACCGTGACGGATCGCGCCAGCTTGACCACCGATACCACCACCAGCAACAGTGATGTAAAGGTCATATTTTTCAGTAGCTTCTAAAAGCTCTAAAGGTTGACGAACAACCATACGAGCAGTTTCACGACCGAAATATTGCTCTAAAGTACGGTTGTTAATAACGAGTTTACCAGTACCAGCTGACAAGAAAACACGTGCAGTTGCGGTCTTACGGCGACCTGTACCATAATTAGTAGCCATGTGCTTTATCCCTTAGATGTCCAAAACTTGTGGCTGTTGAGCCGCGTGTGGATGCTCGCTACCAGCGTACACTTTCATTTTCTTGATCATTGCATAACCAAGAGGACCTTTTGGCAACATGCCTTTAACAGCACGTTCAAAGATTTCTTCAGGTTTGTGAGCAACTAATTTTTCGAAATTAGTTTCTTTCAAACCGCCTGGGAATTCAGTGTGGCGATAGTATTTTTTGTCAAGTGCTTTGTTACCAGTCACTTGAACTTGTTCAGCGTTGATAACAACGATGTAATCACCAGTGTCAACGTGAGGAGTATAAGAAGTCTTATGCTTACCGCGTAAACGACGAGCGATTTCAGTCGCAAGACGACCTAAAGTTTTGCCAGAAGCGTCAACAACGAACCAGTCGTGTTGTACTTCAGCAGGCTTAGCGCTGAGAGTTTTCATTAACTACATACCTATTATAGTTGGTTTGGACGATAAATTTGCCCAAACAAAAGGAGCCGAAATTCTACCTGAATTTGTGTAGAATCACAATGAAAAATTAAATTTCAAGCGCTATATTATAGGCGTTCAAAATGTACAAATAAACGGAAAAATTCGAAAAATCGGATTAAATTTTCGGGGTCAATCGGCTTCTTTCCTCATTGCCTGCACCCGCTTTATTGTTCTCCCATAGCTAGACAGAAAAAGGATTGATGTGATAAGTCTAATAAAAATATAAAAATCAATAATATAAATAAAAGTAAATCGATCTATCCAAGTGATATGAATAAAAAATATTGACTGTACTTTCGTGAATAAATGACATGATTTTTCTGAGATAAACGGATATGTGAGAATGGCATCTGCTCAGGATTGTCACTGGGTTTTACTTTATAATGAGACAAAATCGACACAGAGATGTTTAACATGCTTCCTTTATATGTCACCAGTGGTGAACCTGCAGGCATTGGGCCAGATATCTGTTTGAGTTTGGCAGATCGAGTGGATGAACGCCCGATCGTGGTACTTGCGGATATTCAAATGTTGCAAGCACGTGCCGATATTTTGCAGAAAACTGTTGAACTGATTGAGTATAAAGGACAAGTTGAATCATCTCAGCAAGGGCAATTGTATGTAGAACATGTGCCTTTAAATGCTGATGTGGTTTTAGACGAGTTGAACCCTCAAAATTCAGCCTATGTCTTAGAACAATTGCGTCGTTCGGCTGACTACGCCATGCAGGCTAAAAGCGTGGGTGTGGCAACCGCCCCTGTACAAAAATCAGTCATTAATGATGCAGGCATTCATTTTAGTGGACATACTGAATATTATCAGGAGTTTGCTGGTGTAGAACGTGTGGTGATGATGCTTGCCACCAAAACTTTACGTGTTGCTTTGGCCACCACGCATTTACCGCTTCGTGAAGTTGCCGATGCGATTACTGCGACTCGCTTGCAACAAGTGATTGATATTTTATTGCATGATTTAAAAACTAAATTTCAGATTGAACAACCGCGTATTTTGGTGTGTGGTTTGAACCCACATGCAGGTGAGGGCGGCTATTTGGGTCATGAAGAAATTGAAGTGATTAACCCTGTTTTAGAGCAATATCGTGCATGCGGAGAACAGCTCAGTCTGTGTTTGCCTGCCGATACCTTGTTTACCCCTGAACATTTGCAACATGCCGATGCTGTACTTGCCATGTACCATGATCAGGGCTTACCTGTGTTAAAATCTCAAGGATTTGGTGAAGCGATCAATATTACGTTAGGTCTGCCGTTTATTCGGACGTCAGTTGATCACGGCACGGCACTCTCCTTGGCAGGAACTGGACAAGCCAAAAGTTCCAGTTTACAAGTTGCCGTTGATTTAGCCTTGACCCTCGCTCACTCGTTATAATTTTTCTTGGAAATTGTCTATGTATCAAATTAATGCCCTAAACCCAAAAGACGAAGGGCATCAGGCGCGGAAACGCTTCGGGCAGAACTTTTTGCATGATCAGCGTGTGATTGCCAAAATTGTACGTTCTGTTAATCCACGTGCAGGCGACAATATTGTTGAAATTGGCCCTGGTTTAGCGGCATTAACATCGCCTTTGATTGGTGAATGCGATGCCTTGACTGTGGTTGAGCTAGACCGTGATTTGGCAGCAGGATTACCTGCGCGCGTGCCACATCCTGAGCGTTTAACGATTGTAGAAGCTGACGCACTAAAATTTGATTTTACTCAGCTTTTTCAAGAAGGTCGTCCACTGCGTATTGTTGGAAACTTGCCCTATAACATTTCGACACCGTTATTGTTCCATCTCTTGGAGTTTGGTGGAAAAGTCAAAGACATGCACTTTATGCTGCAAAAAGAAGTGGTCGATCGCATCACGGCTGAGCCGAATACCAAAGAGTATGGGCGCTTGTCAGTGATGATCCAGTATTTCTGTCAGCCGACATTTTTGTTTGAAGTGCCACCAGGTTCATTCAATCCACCACCAAAAGTCACCAGTGCGGTGTTCCGTCTTGTGCCATATAATGAAAAACCGATTGTGGCGAAAAATGAACAAGCTTTGGCGCGTTTGGTTGCTCACGTCTTTACTCAGCGCCGTAAAACTTTACGGAATAGCTTAAAAGGCATGTTACGTGAAGATGGTTTTGAGCAAGCGGGGGTTGACCCGATGGCACGTCCTGAAACACTGACATTGGCGCAGTTTGTGGCGTTATCAGATCAGATGGTGTAACGATGGCCCGTTATAATTATGTCATTGGTGATCTGCAAGGTTGCTTTGAAGCACTGAAACAGCTCTTGAAAAAAATCCAGTTTGATCCAGATCAGGACTTTATCTGGTTTGCAGGGGATTTGGTGGCACGTGGAGAAAATTCTCTGGGTGTGCTGCGTTTTGTCAAAAAACTGGTGGAGCGTGGTAGTGCGGCAACGGTCTTGGGCAATCATGACCTGAATCTGTTGGCATGTGCGCGTAACGTCAAAAAAATCAAAGCCAAAGATCAGACTCAAGACATTATTGATGCGATTGATAGTGATGAGTTGATTGACTGGTTACGTCGTCAGCCACTGTGCCTGTTCCCCAATGATAAAACCATTTTGACCCATGCAGGTGTGCCTTGTATTTGGTCAGCAGAGCAAACAGCTGAACTGGCGAAAGAAGTTGAAGCTGTGATTGCCCATGATGATTTTGCTGTCGTCGATGCATTTTTAACCCAAATGTATGGGGCTACGCCTGATTTATGGGAAGATGATTTGCAAGGGCAGGATCGTCTACGCACCATTACCAACTATTTGACCCGCATGCGTTTGACCAATGCTGAAGGGCGTCTTGAGTTTTCTTTTAAAGAATCACTGGATGATCCGATGCCTAAAGGTTTTCTGCCGTGGTTCAAGTTTGACGGTTTGACGACACGAACACACCAAATTGTTTTTGGGCATTGGGCAGCATTAGAAGGTCGAGCCATTAATTCACAGATTCAGAATGTGGATGGTGGTTGTGTTTGGGGTGGAAAACTGATGGCATTTCGCCTTGAAGATCAGACTTTATTTTCGGTTGAAAATCCAGTCCTGCGCTAAAGATGCAAAGCGGTCATTGTCAGATGATCGCTTTGATTTTTAAATTTAAATACTTAGTTTTCTCGAATCCACACTTGTGTGCGTCCAAGTGTTGAAATTCCTAAATAGCCACGTAATTGTAATAAGCGTCCATTAGACAGTAAGCGTCCTTTCACGCTGTAAATTTTACCTGTAAGCGGATCAAGAATTTTTCCGTTGCCATAACTGTTATCACTGAGATGTTTTAAGTTGTGAATAATATCTAGTCCTAAAATTGGCTTATTACGATATGGTTCAGGACAGGCAATACAGGTTTCTTTGGGAACATAGCCTGGGCGTGGAGTAATTTTTACAATTTTCCCCATGTAACTGCCATCTTTTTCCTGACGAATTTGAATCAATGCTTTAGGTGTTCCTGTCTTATCATCGATTTGTTTCCATGTTCCGCTAATGTCCGCAGCGAAGCTTAGACCACTATAAACTGACAAAGCTAAAAGTAGTGGTAATTTCCACATCACATCAATGCTCCTCTGTAACTTGCTTATTTAATGAGCAAAATTATTTTAAAAGAGAAGCTATCTGCTGACAATGGCGGTAAATTCCGAAGTGAGAACCCGTGAGTTATTTGAAGAAATGAATCACAATTGGCAGCCAAATTGCGGTAAATACCCCATTTACAGCCATGCCAAACGCAGCATAACGCCCCGCAACTGGCCCACGTTGCCATGCTTGAACTGTACCAATCGCATGGGCTGCCAGTCCCAAAGCCAGTCCAGAAGCACGTTCATCGTGAATATGTCGTAAGATGAGCCCTGAGAAGCTTGCGCCGATTAGACCAGACAAAATCACAATTAAAATCACTAAACTGATTGGTGAGCCGAGTAAAGTGGCAATATTAATGGCAATCGGTGTGGTGACCGCACGGGTTGCAAAGGCTAAAACAGTGGGTTGTGCCATATGCAAAATATAGGCAAGACTCATGGGTAAAGCCACAGCACTGATGCTAGCGAACAGTAAAATACTGGTGAGAGATTTTAATGGCAAATCATCATAACGCATGGTGGCGAGCGGAATTGCAAGGGCAACCGTCACATAGCCAAGTAAACGCCCAAAAATATCATGTGTGCCTGCACGGTAGCTGTCATAGGGAATACCCAATATGCCCAGCAGTGCGATTACACAAAACATTCCAATGACTAACACAGGAACGCGTGGTAAATAACGGCTGATCTGCTTTGCAGCGAGATAAGCGAGTAAAGTGATACCAAAGCTATAGATAACAATGCTCATCTTGATCTCCTATAACCAGCGTTTTGCCATTTTGGCGTAGACCCACAGTGGGATGAGGGTACTGACCACTAAGATTAGTAAAAATAAAGGAATTTCTTTGCCCATATGCACAAGCGTAATCAGAGAACCTGCGCAAACAGGTAAAAATGCAAAGGCACTTTCTTTCATAATTTTATTGTTATTGTCGATGAGGCGAAGTGAAATTGGGCGAAACTTGCGCCACAGCCCCAAAGCCACTAAAAGGCTGAGTAAACCGACTAAATTGCCTAGTTCTGGAAAATGAAGTTGCGTCATGATCCATAAGGCAACTTCACGAAAAATAATAATTAAGGCAATGTTGGCAATCCATGCTTGCCAGTCGATGCTTTTTATTCCATTCATTTTTTAATCTTCGTGATTTTGGAGTGATCGAAATATCATTCACTCCTTGGCTAGAAAGCGTTACTTTTCCAGTTTTAACCGATCTAAGATTTAATTTCAAACTCTTCCAAAGGCACTTTGAACTGACTTGCACGCTCACCCAAAATTTCATCGATGGGTAAATGCAGCTTTTTAATCAGTTCTTCGAGCTTGTGTGGCGCAATCACAACATCGATCAGCAGGTTGCCATGATCATCATAATGTTCAGATTGAATGACATTGAGTGCGTAAAGTTGCGTGCGTAATTTGCCATAAGCAGGTTTCAATGTGAGCTGAAAGTTTTGAATTTGCCCCATTAAAGATTCTTGAACGGCTTGGCGTAACAGTGTTAAGCCTTGCTGGCTATGGGCTGAGACATAAACGCGTTCTGGTTGATGTGGTTTGGCGTAGATGATTTTGGCTTCATCACCACTTAAATCAATTTTGTTATAGACCCGAAGTACAGGCACATCTGCGCCGATTTCTTTCAGTACAGATTCAACCGCATCAATCTGTTCGAGCATGTCTGGACTGCTTGCATCAATCACATGTAACAGCAGTGTTGCTTCTAAAGTTTCTTCGAGTGTCGCCTTAAAGGATTCGACTAAAGAATGAGGTAAATCTCGAACGAAACCGACCGTGTCAGCAAGTACCAGTGCGCCAATACCATCCCAATTTAAACGTCGTAAGGTTGGGTCGAGTGTGGCAAACAGTTGGTCTGCTGCGTAGACTTCACTTTCGGAAAGAATATTGAACAGCGTCGATTTTCCAGCATTGGTATAGCCGACCAAAGAAACGGTTGGGATCGCCGCTTTTTGGCGAGCAGCACGACCTTGACTACGAGTTTGGCGGACTTTTTCAAGTTTGTCTTTGAGCTGTCCCATGCGAATTCGGAGTAAGCGACGGTCAGTTTCAAGCTGTGATTCACCTGGCCCACGCAAGCCGATACCGCCTTTTTGTCGTTCCAAGTGCGTCCAGCCACGAACCAAGCGTGAAGACAAATGTTCAAGCTGAGCCAGTTCAACCTGTAATTTACCTTCATGGGTACGGGCACGTTGAGCAAAGATATCTAAAATTAAGCCTGTGCGGTCAATCACTCGACATTTTAAAATTCTTTCCAAGTTACGTTCTTGGGCAGGCGAAAGTGAGTGATCGAAAATCACCAGTTCCGCTTCGAGTTCAGCCACCAAAGCGGCAATTTCTTCGGCTTTACCTGAACCAACAAATAGCTTTGGGTCGGGTTTAATGCGTTGTGCAGTAAGATGGCTCAAGATTTCAGCGCCTGCGGATTTTGCAAGTAATCGAAATTCTTCGTCATCAAGATTATTTAGCATGTTGACCGAAACACTAACCAATATGGCACGTTCGCCGCCTTGATGTCGCTCAAAATATTCCACTAAAACCCAACTCAGCAATCAAAAAAATCTATTGTAGAGAAAACTTGTCAGCTAGGCGAGTCTGAAATCTACATGTGAAGAAAAATGAAAAATTTGTTCAGTAAAATCAATAATCCAGCGTAGAGAATGCTACAGCCCAAAATCCATCTGAGTGGCTGTAATAGGGCTTTATATTGGCTTTTTATATCTTGAAGATTCAGCATGTGGTTCATGGTACTCTCCTGTTGAGCGACATGATGAGTAGTATAAAAAAGAATGATTATTAAATAAAATTGAAAATCATTATCATTATTTTCGGTTATTCAGATCAAGATTGCAACTTTTTTACAGAATAATTGCTGTGCTCATCTATAATGCTGCTATAGCTTTCAGCATGATTTATACATATTTATGACGCAACAAGATTTAACAACAGCGGTAAAAAAGAAAGGCTTATCTCGTTTTATTCATTTGGGTAAAAAATTAGGCAATGGGGTGACGGCTGTTGGTCAAGGTTTTTATGTGGTGTATCGTCATCAACTCTATAAACAGCCGAATAACCCAGAAAATACGCGCTATGTTCAATGGTTTTGTCGGCGTTTATGTGATGTATTTAATATCGAAGTTCGTATAGAAGGTGAACCTGCGGGGCATGAACCTGCACTTTGGGTCAGTAATCATATTTCATGGTTAGATATTCCTGCTCTAGGTTCAGGTGCACGCGTCTTCTTTTTGGCAAAAGCTGAAATTGAACAATGGCCAATTGTTGGAAAATTGGCGAAAGGCGGGGGAACTTTATTTATTAAACGGGGTTCAGGGGATTCCTTACGGATTCGTCAACAAATTGCAGATTTTTTAAAACAGAATATCCCCGTGTTATTTTTTCCTGAAGCTACGACATCGGATGGTCAAGAAGTTAAACGGATTCATGGTCGATTACTTGGGGCAGCCATTGAGGCACAGCAGCCTGTACAGATCGCACTGTTATGTTATGTCAATCAGCACGGTGAACTTGATCAGATTGCGCCGTATATTGGTGAAATGTCGTTTAGTGAACACGTCATGCATGTCCTTGAGATGCCTCGTGTCACTGCACATTTACGCTTTTTACCGCGTATTGATGTGACAGGACATACCTTAGATAGTTTGACGCATGAAGTGCAGCAGAAAATGCGAACAGGTTTACATGAGTTGCATCAACAGGTTTTACATCATGCCCTCGATGGGTAGCCATGAAATGAGCTTCAAGCCAATTTTTTGCCACCATTTCATATTTGGTTCATGTGGATACACTTTATGGAAATTGCTGGTTTGACGTGTCCACTGAATTTTTTGTTCAGGTGTCAGTGATAATTCATAGCTGTAGGCATCAATATTTTGATCAAGGGTGTCATGGATGGCTTTGGCTAGGTTTGGACTGTCAAGCACTACGCCAATTTCAGTGTTGAGTTTTGCAGAACGTGGGTCAAGGTTAAATGAGCCAATAAATACCTGTTGTTGATCAAGTTCCATCAGTTTGGCATGTAGACTAGAGCGGCTAAGTCCTTTTAGACTAATTTTAGCTTTTTTGGAAATTTCTTCAGTTTGTGGGTTTAAACTCAGTCCTGACAATGCAGGTAAGAACTCATACAGTTTGACATTGTTTTTGAGTAGATCATCACGGTATTTGCTATAAAAAGCATGAACTAGCCAAACATCATTGGCTTTAAATGAGTTGGTGAGTACCCGAACCTGAACGCCATTTTGTGCCATGCTACTGAGCGCTTGAGTCCCTGATTTTTCAGGCACAAAATAAGCAGAAATAATATCGACATTGTGTTGGGGTGAAATCAGCTCTTTTTTAAGCTGCGTTTTTAGATAGTCATCCCCTTGTGCCTGATCACGGATTTTATCGGGAGAGTCTTTGACGACTGTGGCTTTGACCCAATCAAAGCGGATTTGATGGTGTAACCATTCATCAAATACATCGGTACGGTTGGCTAAACCAAGGTAATTTTGTACCGTAGCCTTCTGATAATGTGCTGTGAGCTGCTGTTTTAGACTGTCATAACGCAATTGATGCTTTTGTGGATTGACAATTTGTCGCACAGGATAGGCATAGGCATCATTCCAATACGCATCAAATGAACTGGAAATGTCTTGTACAGCCTGCCCCACTAACATCACATCAATATCAGAAAACTGATAATTATCACTGACATTAAAATATTGGTCACTCATGTTACGCCCGCCAATTAAGGCGATTTGGTTATCTACAATAAAGCTTTTATTGTGCATACGACGGTTAATGCGCTTTAAATCGAGTAGCATATCCATGGCTCGAAATTGGCGAAAACCGTAAGGGTTATACAGCTTGACCTGAATATTTTGATGTTGATCTAAAGCGAGAAAAGCACCTTCCATACCTTTGGCGTTGTTATCATCAATCAATAAGCGAACTTTGACACCACGGTCTGCGGCCTGAATAATGTCATAAAGTGCCAGTGCACCAATCTTGTCGTTGTCCCAGATATAATATTGTAAATCCAGTGTTTTTTGTGCTTTGTTAATCAGGTTGAGTCGTGTCGAAATCGCTTCGAGTGGATCATAGAGAATATGATAACCTGTTAAGCCTGCGTTCGCCTGTTGTAATGGCTGAATCATTTGCGCCAAACTGGTTTGAGAGGTATCAATATCGTGGGCATAACGAGGTGTTTGCGGCTGTGGGGTGGGCAAGGTGCTGCACGCCGTCATCGTCAATGTCAGACAAACAGCCACTGCCAAGTGCATCGGACTCAGCGTAGAATTGGGGAATGATAAGTGGCTCATGTTGGCTATAAAATCTCACGAAAAACCTGTAGATCAATAATTGTCCTTGCTGTCATGCTTGTTTCATATTGATCTGAGAAAAACTATGTGGAATTCTAATTCAATTATTTCGATCTTCTATATCATTTTCTTTACCGTTGCAGTATGGGCAACGCTACATGCTTGGCGCAGTCAGTCGAAAACTGAAACGATTCATCCTTTTAAAGCATTTGTCCATTTGTGGGTATTTTATGCTTGCTATCTACTCTTTCCGTTGTGGGTTTTTAGTATTTATGCAGGCATGATCGGCTATTATTCCACACAGCAAAGTATTTTTGTGGTTATTTTAACCAGTATTTTAATTTATGCACGTTTTATTGAGCCTAATCTAGTTCGGGTGAAAACGACACAATACCAAATGAATGACCCACATAGCTTTCATCATCCATTTAAAATTGCCTTAATTGCCGATTTACATGTCGGTTTATTCTCAGGAAATGAACGTCAACTCAAAATCATTGTTGAAAAGATTAATCAGCAGCAGCCTGATATTGTGGTGGTTGCAGGTGACTGGACCTATGAACCTGAAGATACGCTGGCCGATGAGTTGAGCATTCTCAAGCAGATTCAAGCACCTGTTTATTCGGTTTTAGGCAATCATGATGAGCAATATCCCGGCCCACCGATTCGGAATTTATTACAGAAGGCGTTAAAAGCCAATAATGTGATTGATATTGAGGGGCAAGTGGTGGAGTTTGATGAATTTCGCCTGATTGGCGTTGGGGATCTGTGGGCGGGTAAAACCGATATGCGTACTATGCCCGATTTACCACAAGACAAACCGTGGGTGATTTTATCGCATAACCCCGATACGGTGGATATGGTGCCAGAACTGCCGAGCCGCCCTTTGATGTTGTCGGGACATACCCATGGTGGGCAGATCGAATTGCCTTGGGTGACCAGTTATATTATGAAACATGTTTCGATTTCAGGGCATAAACATGGGCTGTATCAACATGAACATGCCGATGTTTATGTCACGGTGGGAACGGGAATGGTCGGTGTACCATTTCGGTTTCGTGTACCACCTACCGTAGATATGATTGAATTGATTTAAAAAAAAGCGCTCGGGATGAGCGCTTTTTTATGGGGTGAGTGGATGATTAATGAGCCTCATCCCAGTTATGTCCTTGACCAACTTCGACCAGAAGCGGTACAGAGAGAGACAGAACGGATTGCATGACATCTTGAATTTGTGGTGCAAGTTCAGCGGCATAGTCTTGATCGACTTCAAGTACCAATTCATCGTGGACTTGCAGCAGTAACTTGGCATGTTGTGCTGGCAGCATTTTTTGTACCGCAATCATTGCCAGTTTAATGATGTCGGCAGCACTACCTTGCAGTGGCGCATTAATCGCAGCACGTTCCGCGGCCTGTTTCACCATTTTGTTACTGGCCAAAATGTCAGGCGTATACAGGCGACGTCCTAAAATGGTTTCTACAAAGCCTTGCTCACGTGCAATCTGACGGGTACGTTCCATATAGTCCAACACCCCTGGGTAACGTTGGAAGTAACGTGCAATATAGCTGCGTGATTCTTCACGGCTAAAGCCAAGTTGACGGGTTAAACCAAACTCAGACATGCCATACAGCAGTCCGAAGTTCACTGCTTTGGCTTGACGACGCTGGTCACCTGTGACTTGATCCAGTGGAATGCCGAGGACTTCCGAAGCCGTGCGACGATGCACATCTTGCCCTTGTTGGAAGGCATGTAGCAGCGCTTCATCCTGAGAAAAATGTGCCATCAGACGCAGTTCAATTTGCGAGTAATCGGCTGCCAGTAACACGCGTCCTTCAGGTGCAACAAAGGCTTTACGAATCTGACGACCAATTTCCCCACGCACAGGAATATTTTGTAGGTTCGGATCAGAAGAAGACAGACGACCTGTCGCTGTCAATGCTTGATGATAACTGGTATGGACACGCATTGAGTTTGGATTGGCCTGTTCTACCAAACGATCGGTATAGGTACTTTTCAGTTTTGCTAAACCGCGATGTTCCAAGATGACTTCTGCAATCGGATGTTCAACTTTTTCCAGAACGCTTTCACTGGTGCTGTACTGTCCAGTGGCGGTTTTTTTGCCACCTTTAATCGCCAGTTTATCAAACAGAATCTCACCGACCTGCTTTGGTGAAGCAATATTAAAACTTTCGCCTGCCATGCTTTCGGCTTTCTGTTCAAGTTCATGCATGGTGCTGGCAAATTCAGTGCTGAGCTGTGTTAAAAACTCAGGATCTAGCTGAATACCATTCTCTTCCATATGGGTGAGCACTTCAGCCACAGGCATTTCAATGTTATGCAGAATATTGACCAGCTCAGGAAAAGCAGAAAGTTTTTCAGACAGCACTTCGTATAAACGATAAGTCACATGAGCATCTTCTGCGGCATAGTGTGCGGCTGTTTCTAGTTCAATTTGGTTAAAGGTTTTTTGTTTTGCACCTTTACCTGCAATTTGTTCAAAGGTAGTGGTTAGGTGGCTTAAGTACAAACGTGCCACATCATCCATACCATGACGGGTCGCTGAAGCATTCAGTACATAAGAGGCGAGCATGCTGTCAAAGAACCAGCCTTGCAGATGAATGCCATGATTGGCAAAAATGTGCGCATCATATTTAAGATGATGGCCGATTTTTTCAATCGCAGGATTTTCTAGAACTGGCTTGAGCTGAGCCAAAATCTGTTCGCGATTGAGTTGCTGTGGCGCACCTTCATAGTCATGGGTAAAGGGCACATAGTAGGCATCATGGGCATCGAAGGCGACCGAGAAACCAACCATTTGCGCCGTACGATAATCGAGACTGGTGGTTTCGGTATCAATGGCAAAGCGCTTCGCGGTTTCAAAGCGCTGCCAAAGCTGTTGCCATGCTTCATCAGTCAGAATGGTGTGATAACGTGCCTGACCGAGTTGATCATCTTGGCTGCTGCTATGTGATTCATCTTCGGTTTTTACGGATGCCGTTACGGTATTTTGAGCCGTAACAGATGCAGCAGATTGACTATTTTTATAGCTTGGATTGTCAGGGTTATTTGGATGATCGAGCGACTGCAACTGGTTACGGAATTCAAGTTCAGTATATAAGCGACGTAGCTCATCCACATTTGGATTACTGAGTTTAAGTTCATGCCAATCGAGGTTTAATTCCAAATTGCAAACAATGCTCGCCAGTTGGTGATCGACCTTAATGCTTTCGGCACTTTCTTGTAAGCTTTTACCGACTTTGCCTTTAATGTTGGCTGCATTCGCCATGATGTTATCGAGGGTTTGATATTCGGTGAGCAATTTGGCTGCGGTTTTAGCGCCGACACCTGCCACACCCATAATGCCATCGGAAGCATCGCCCATCAGGGTTAGATAATCCACGATCTGATTTGGCCACACGCCAAATTTTTCAAATACGCCGTCAATATCCAGCACGCGTTCTTTAAAACTGTCTTCAAGTTTGACTTTGTCATTGACCAACTGCGCCATGTCTTTGTCGCCCGTTGAAATCAGGACGTGATGACCTTCAACCACAGCACGTTTTGCCAGTGTTCCAATAATGTCATCGGCTTCTGCACCGGGCAGCATGTGCAAAGGAATTCCCAAAGAACGAATCAAGGCATGTAAATAAGGAATTTGCTGCGCCAATTCATCAGGCATACTCGGACGGTCACCTTTATAAATCGGTGATAATTTATGGCGGAAGGTTGGTTCAGGCGTATCGAAAATGACCGCCATATGCGTTGGTTGAGTACGACGAATCAGTTTCTGAATGGCAGAAATTGCGCCACGTACAGCGTTGGTGTGGAGTCCTGTCGAAGTGGTGAGTGGTGGTACCGCATGGTAGGCACGAAATAAAAAATAAGACCCATCAACCAAAACAAATGGTGGCATTACACAATTTCCTGAATTTAATCTGCTGACTATTTTACGTGAATTTTAAATTTGATGCAGACGTAGATCAGTGAAGCGCTGTTTTATATTGTTCCGCTGATCGGTTAACATCAACAAAACGACTGCGCCGATTGGGAAATCTATGTTGCAGAAAAATACAGCCTTCATCATCAGCCTGATTTTTATTTTGATTATGGCAGTGGTGGGAATGAAGTGGGCATTTCAATTCGAACAATGGATGTATTTACTCTTATTGGTCGCTTTCGCTATTTTACTGGTGTGGATTTTTCGACTCGACCATAAAGTGGGTCAGCTTGAACAGCGTTTATTGCATCTTGAAAAACAGCAGGGTTCACCATCTTCTGTATCTTCACCACCACCGTTCAGTCCTCCGCCGATTCCTGCCCAATCCAGTCCGCAAGCTGAAATCTTGGACACTCAGCCAGCAATGCGCATTCCTCAACCTGTTGAGCCACATTGGCAGCATATGCTGGATTGGCTAGTCAAGGATAATCCCATTTTGAAAGTTGCGGTTGCCTTGCTGTTGATCGGTGTGGTGTTGTTGCTGCGTTTTGCCAGTGAATATTGGCAAGTCAGTTTGGGAGGGCGTTTGTTGGCGATTGGCGCGGTTGGCGTGGTGACGACTATTGCAGGATACTGGCTAGGCAATCGTAATTTGCGCTTTGCTGTCGCTGTACAGGGTGTCGGTTTGGCGGTGATTTTCCTCACCCTGATTTTTGCATATCACTTCTTGCTGATGAATAGCCTGATGATTGCCAGTGCAGTACTTGCAGTATTGCTGCTGAGTACCACATGGCTCAGCCTCAAACAAAAAGAAATTTCATTGGCGATTTTGGCATTGGGGATGGCGTATCTTGCGCCGTTACTCATTCCGCAGTATCGCCCAGATCCTGTGTTCTTGTGGGAATACTATCTGGTGGTAAATTTAGCGGTGGCTGCGATTAATTTTGTACAGTCGTGGAAGTTGCTCAATCATTTGGCTTTCTTTGCCACCATTGGTTTGGCAGGTGGTAGTGTGTTGATGCATGACATTGACAGTCAGCGCTATTATCTTGATCTTTTATTGTGGCTGCATTTGGCATTGTTTATTTGGCTGAGCATTCGTTATAGCCAGTTAATGCTGCGTCAACCCCGTTCACGTTATGCATCTATTTTAGATGTCGGTCTGATTTTTAGTGTACCTGTACTGGGCTTTTCCTTACATGCACATATCATGCATCAATCGACCCAAGCGTTGACCTTGGCATCTGCGGGTCTGGCTGCGGTGTATCTCGGTTTAACGCTCTGGATTCGCAAGCAACAAACAGAACTGTCCTTGCTCGGCAAAAGTTTCATGTTGTTGGCGACTGCATTTTTTGCGCTAATTTTCCCACTGGCGAAAGGCGCACACTGGACGAGTCTCGGTTGGGTGATTCAAGGGACAGCGCTGATTGTTTGGGGTGTGACTGAGCGTTATCGCTTTAGCCGAATCGTGGGGGAAATTTTACTATTTTTCAGTGCCTGTGCGTTATTTTATCAAATCTGGGCAGATGACTACTTCCCAACCCTGAGTGCTTGTATTTATACACTGGTTCAGGCGGTTGCGGTTTATTTCTTGTTGTTAGACACTAAAAATCAACCCGAGCGTCGTATTGCTGCCATTCCACCGATGACTTTTTTCCTTGCTTTTGCCTTGTACAGTGGTGGTCGGGCAGTCGTTGAAATTTTTCATTGGCAAGCCTATGGATTATTGGCGCAGTTGGCGGTTGCATCCATTTTGTATGTGGCTTTTTATCTGGTTGTGACCCTAAAACAGGCTGTTGAATGGACAACAGAAAAAATACTGGTGAGTGGACTCACCCTGTGTGGATTGAGTATTGCATTGGCTCAGCAGCATATTTTTCAGGGTTTACAGCATTGGGAAAATACAGGGTTGATGCTGTTCTTTGCGACCAGTGCAATCTTACATAGCGCAGTGCTGTATTGGGAACACCGTCAGCAAAATAGCAATCGCTTGCTAAGCGTCTTATTGTGGCTGAGTTTGGCGATGACGGGCTTGATCTTTTGGGTACAAGCGCCGTTATTGGCATTGGGTGCATTCCCAACGGTTTGGCTGTGGGCTGTGATTATTCAAAAAAATGAAACATGGGGAGCACACCCAGAACTCTGGTTTTGTAGCTTGCTCTGGTTGCTTTGCGTGAATCTCGATACACAAGCCATTCAAGCCTATTACTATTTTCCGTTGCTGAATCCAATTGATATTTTAAGTATCGCCATGCTGTGTGGCTTACTGTGGTTACAGCAAAATAGTCGATCTTCACGTCCTTGGCATCAGGCTCTAAAAGTCAGTTTGTTCTTTATGCTGCTTTGGGTGCTAAGTAGCGTCATGGTTCGCGGCTTACATGATGTTTTGAATACGCCGTTATGGAGCTGGGAAATCTGGCACAACGGTGCAGTTCAGTTGAGTCTGACACTGCTGTGGACACTTCTTGCTTGTATCGGAATGACGATTGCTAGTCGTAAAGCCGTGCGCGAAATTTGGTATATCGGTGCTTGTATTTTGGCAATCGTGGTCTTTAAGCTAGCGCTTTTGGATTTATCACAAAGTGCGACCTTAACGCGGGTAGTTTCCTTTATCGGGGCAGGGATGATGATGCTGATTATTGCTTATCTTGCACCATTACCCCCTGCTCAGAAAGTACCTAAGGATTAAGGTTGAATGGTTGGCGTAGATGGATCTGCGCCCACAAAACCAATTTTAGGAACAGGAATTTCAATATTATTTTTGATAAATGCATCACGAATACGTTCTTGCATTTCATCTTTGACATCTAAATAGTTTTCTTGCTGACACCAAATGGCAAACAACAATTCAATTGAAGATTCACCAAATGCGGTCACGGTCATGGCAGGTTTTGGATTTTCCAAGACTAAAACATGATGTTTGGCGGTGGTGAGTAATACTTCACGGACTTTGGCCAGATTTTCATGGAAACTGACAGCAAGCGTGATCGGAATCCGCCGAATCGGATATTTGGACAGGTTATAAACAGGCGTTTTAATCAGTTGTTCATTGGGAAGGCGAATATAAATATTGTCTAAGGTCAGTAGTTTTACTGAAAGCAGATCAATCGAAATCACTTCTCCTTCAATCACTTGACCACGTAGTAAGGTGAGCTGAATGGTGTCTCCAACTTCAAATGAACCTTCGCCAATTAAAAATAAACCGCTGATCAGGTTGGTCGCAGAAGTCTGTGAGGCAAAACCCAAAGCCACTGTTAAAATGCCTGCTGCACCCAAAAATACACTGACTTTAAAGCCTGCTTCCCGTAAACCTGCGATCACGAAAAATAGAAAAATGGTATAGAAAATACCACGCCGCCAAACCATACGTTGATGTGCATTAAAGTTGGTACCAACAGTACGAATAAAAGTATTAGATACCAAGCGTGCCAGTGCAAAGCCGATCAAGCACAAAAAAGCAGCCACAATAATGTCAGTAATACGTTCGACATTAATATGAATATTGGTAAAAACACCCTTAAAACTGGAAATTAGGTCTTGAGGAATTTGTGATTTTTCCATTCATCATCCTAGAAAAATGAGTCAAACATATTAAATAACGCACCACCTGGTGATCGAGGGGCATGTACATAAGTCACTTCACCTGCTTTGGGCGGGGTGCGATTTTCTATTCGGACACGGGGCGTTCGTTCAGAAGATTCATGAATCACTTTAATATGCGAAGTCCATAATCGACCTGTACTTTCACTATAAAATAACGGTAAAGCAGGGACGGGAACATTCATGCGATCAAAACGTAACAGTTCATGACTGCTATTGTGAAAGATAATCGGGGTGACTGCTCGAAAGGCACGTGGTTTAAGTTGTTCAAGCTCAGTTCGACCATCGACTGCGGTGGCATAACACAGCTCACCTGAAAGCTTATCTGGGCCAAACCATGTATCTTTTGGGCGACTCACGGGAATATCAAAAAGCGGCTCGCGTTGCCCTTCTGCAAAACCTGTAATCCAAAGTGGGGTACTAATATAGAGTAATCCGCGTTGCCCTGCAGGAATATACATCGGATCGACAGGGCGAATCACCACAGAGCGATCTGCAAGGCGAGGAAGTAATTGGAAAGTGTTGCCCATTTTACGAAACATATAGCGTTCAACATGCACAGGTTTTGGAAAAGCAAAATCAGGTTCTAAAATTTCTTTCCATTGTTGTTCATAGTCAAATTGAATAGCAGGGCGGTGATACTCCATACGCCATTCTTGAGCGCCACGTGTTAGGCGGAACAGCAATGACCCAAATTGCCATGTGCGACTCTGATGAAGTTCAAAGTGATATTCACCCCACCATCGAATATGCTTTTCCCAATGATCATCGACATGATTGATATCAAGCACAGTGCTTCCTTAGATGCATTTTTAAGTCACTTTAAACGCTTCAGTGTCAGGCGTACAGAGGGAAATACGACAATCAATACGATGATTGTATTAAATAAAAACAGAAAATTAAAATTGGACTAATCGGCGATGTTGCATGAGAGGCATTGCCTCACGAATCTGTTGCTGTTCGTTTAAGTCAAATTCAACTGTAATTAAAGCAGCACCGTCGCCTTCGACCAAAGCAAGGAGTTGACCACGACTATTGGTTGCCCCTGAATGTCCCCATGTTTGACGTTTCTCACCATGCCAACCCTGTTGTGCAGCACCTAATACAGCACATTGACTGTCCATCGCTCGTGCTTGTAACAGCAATTGCCAGTGCATTTGTCCTGTTGTATAGGTAAATGCGGCAGGCGCAGTTAAAATATGCGCTCCACGTTGTCGTAAAGTTAAGGCCAATTCAGGAAAACGTAAGTCATAACAAACCATTAACCCAATATTGCCAAAAGGCGTTTGGGCAATCACAACATCATCACCAGGTTCAAAAAATTGAGATTCTTGATAACCGCCTACGCCATCAGCCACTTGCACATCAAACAAATGAATTTTGTCATAACGTGCTTCAGTTCCTTCAGGGCTAATACATAGGCTTGAGGTGCGAACACGACCATCGGGTACAATTGAGCCATCGGGACGAAAAGGGCAAGGTAATGTACCTGCGACAATCCAAATTTGATATTGATGTGCTAATTGTTCTAGGCGTTGCTGGATCGCTTCAAACTGTGCGGCAGTTTCACGCTGTTTCCCCGCGGCAAAACAAATAAAATTTTCAGGAAAAGTAATCAGAGAAGCACCTTGTGCTTTACTCTGCTGGATTAATTGCTCAACTTGTTTGAAGTTATCTTCAATATTATTTTGAGAATTCATTTGAGCAACAGAGAGTAAAGTCATGGCAAGCGTTCCTTTGCTGTCATCAATCAAGTTTTAGTGTGGGTGAGCAACTTGCTCTTGAAATTGATCTTGTTCTTTTTCGAGTTGTTTAACCAAAGGTTCAAAAATATTTTGGTTATTATCATTGAGTTCCATCAGGGTGCGATGTGCATCTAGAACAGTATTCAACATGGTAGATTGGGTCACGTTATCATCAATCAGCGCACGCGTACAGACATTATTGTCACCACAATTTAGCATTACAAAGACTTGACCTAAGCCCATACTATTGGCAAGCGTTGTAATGTCGGGATTGGTCGATAACATCACTGCTTGGATTTTATGGGCTTGTTTAAGTTTAAGACCTAACTTTGCCAAAATGCCAAGAACGGTACTATCGATAAATGTGGTTTGAGTTAAATCGACAACTGCACCTTTAACGTTGCTTTGTTGTTCAATCTTACCCAAAAGTTTGTCTAAACTGATACAAGATTGTGCGCGAACTTCTCCAATAATCTTGAAAAAATGCGTGCCATCCAAACTTGCATATTCAACATGACCTGTTGACATATATATGCCATTTTTTGAGAAGGATTAGAAAATTATCACATAGGGGGTGAATAGACTCAAGTGGTTGATCTGCGAAAATTGATTACAAAAAACTACGATATCGATTTTTTTTGCTACTTCATTCGACAGAGACTTAAGATCGCAATATCATCGGCAACGTGTGCAGGTGCTTCAAATGTATGATTTTGTAGGTGATCGACAAGTTTTTGAAATTGCTCATTTAAACCGCCATCAAATGGTTCTAGAGCGCCATCTGAACAGACAATGAAACGCGCTTGTTTGCTTAAAATACATTCAAATTCTTCAACTTCTAGGTCTTCAGTTAGACCTAAGGGAAAGCTGCTGGTGTTTAAAATTTTTGCAGGCTGATTCGGTTCAAATAAAATCGCAGGAGGGTAATGTCCTGCGCTTGACCAACGGAGATGATGGTTCTCAAAGTTTAAAATGCCTGTGATCATGGTAATGTGTTTTTCAATATTTTCTTGAACTAACATTCCATTAAGCTTTTTAATTAATTCACGAGGAGTTTTTGAGCGACCATGAAATGCAGCCATCCAAGAGGTCAATAAACTGCTAGTAACGCCGTGTCCAGACACATCAGCAAGATAAAACATGATTTCTTTATCACTGATTTTCCAGTAATCGTACCAATCTCCCGATAAATATGCTGAAGGTTTAAAAAAAGATTCAATTTTATAATTAGGAAGTTCAAGTGGTGTGGGTAAAAGTTTCTTTTGTAAAATTGCTGCAGATGGTAAATCACGACTATCTTGATTACGTTTATATTGAGCATCGATCTTGGCTAAGGCATCTACGGGTTTTTCGGGTAATTGATACCAAATCCAACCTGCTAAAGCGCCTGTCTGCCATGCTTGTGCTAAATCTGTTCCTTCATCTTCAAACGCAAGCACAATCGTTGGTAATGCCCATTGATACTGCAAAAAGTCTTTAACGTCTGCTATGGCAATAATGCTTTGATCGTAAAGGGAGATGTCCTCTATATGAATCATTTGCAGGCTCGGTAAAGCATTTAGCACACGGTCTAAATGCGGTATTTTTCGAGTAGGTTGAATGAAATACATAAATAAGAGAACAGTCCTTTTACATCAATCATGAATTCAAAATATAACAAATACTGCCGATAGCAAATACTTATTTATTGTCGGTATTAGAATCAGATGTTGAGCTATTGTCTACACCAGAATCATCTTCATCAACAAAAGAAACATCATCATTTGAGTCACCTTTTTTCTCTGCAATGACAAAGCGCTTACGTTGTAAGTACGCATCGCGAATAGCAGCGTAACGATCTCCTTGTAAAGCACTATCGACATCAAGTAGAGAACTACGGATATCAATTGCATATACCGCCCAGTCGCCCCAATATAAACCTTGATAATCATCTAAAATATATTTTTGTGGACTCGCTTGACTATCGACTAAGAAACCAAAACCATCTCTTAATGTGCTTGGTCCCACAAAAGGAACCATTAAGTAAGGGCCAGAACGAACACCATAATAGCCAAGTGTTGTTCCAAAACTTTCATCCTCACCATCTAGCCCCAATCTGCTTGCAGGATCTGCGAGACCTAAGGTCGTAATACTATTAATAACAAAACGCCCTACTGTTTTTAAAGCGCGTTTAGGTTTCCATTGGATGACCTGATTGGTTGCATTCCATGGTTCAGCTAAATTTCCACGAAACTCTCGATAAGAACCACGGACTTCAGCAGGAATCTTAGCTTGATATTGCACAGCAATTGGGCGGAGTGCATGACGATCTATATAGTCATTAAATACAAAAATTTTACGGTTGAGCGGTTGGAATGGATCTTTAACTTCATCAGGCTGTGCTGCATTGGCATCTACTTTTAAATCTTGGATTGTTTTTTCAGAAAAAGCTTTAAATTTGTCAATACGTGAATTTTTATTTGCAGATTCAGCTTGAGCGTCATTAATTGTTGTTGGTTCATTGGCTAAAATTGAACTACTAATTCCAAGCGTAACTAAAGTAGCGCACAAGACAGAAAACTGACGCATAAGCATTTCCGAAAAATAATAGATAATTTAATTTTAACTATTATATAGCACGAATAAAATTGAAATGTGATTATCACCATGTGAAAAAAATAGATTAAATGCTAAAAAATGCCGAATAAATCAACAAATGTAGCCTAAAAACGCCGAAATAGGGTAAAGTTTAATCGGTTGTAAG
>NZ_JAKLTL010000022.1:0-27614 GCF_022012315.1 Acinetobacter sp. ME22 | reverse complement strand
GGAAAATATCGGTTTTAAAGCCAATACTTTCATTTGCTCCGACCAGTGCAGGTGTGGTGAGCAGAATCAGATCACCATATAAATTGGTTGTTACTTTCATACTGTTATCCGATGATTGCTTTAATTGCACTTCTATTACTTCGAATGAGGTTCATGTAAACACGCGTACCCTCTGTAGTTTGCATAAAATCACCTACAAGATTTGCATCTACAATATTGTTCACTTGGATATGCTGCGGTTGCACCGTAGTTGTATTGGTTGCTTTGTCACTCAATTGATTGGCAATCCGATTTTGTGATGCAGCGGCATCCAGTCCAGAGAAACCACCGACAATTCCACCATCTGAATAGCCACTGATTCCACCACGACGGGCACGATCTACAGCGCCAACCCCACCTGACCGAGCAACATCTTCTTGCGACCAAACCACTTCGCCCTTATGCACAACACCTGCAACCTCATATTTGCCGCCTGAACCTGTATAGCCACCATCATAAAACTCAGCACTGACCGAACTAATATTGCCAATAATGGATGCAGTTTGTGCCGCCACAATGGCATATTGAGCAAGGCTCTGTGGAAATGGTGCTTTCATCGCCAGTGCCAGAGCAGCCTGAATTGCAACCATAGACTGCGCAATTGCAAAGGCTTTCTGAACTGCAAACGCAGCTTTATAGGCTGCACTTTGTTCACCAAAAGCATTTTTCATGGTCTCGGTCATTGAGCCAAAAATCTGCTCGCCATAATACAATTCCGTTTTAAGCTGCAATTGCTTGGACACATTTTGAATATCCTGATCTCGTTGAGCAGCATCTTCACGGATTTGTGCACGTTCATCTTCCCCCTGTCGAACAATATCGCTGAGTTGTGTCTGGTACTCCTGTTCAGAAATTAACTTCTTACTATATTGATCGACTAAACCAGTGGTTAGATTATCTTGAGCATTTTGACTTTCACCCAACTGTGAATCACGCAGATCATTACTGCCCTTTTGTAAGTCATTAACGGTTTGGTGATTGACATCAAACTGACTGGTGGGAATACCAAGCGCTGAGTTATAAGCATCCCGATACGCCTTTTGGGCAGCCTTACTGGACTTTTCCAGTGCCTTCTGTTGCGTCAGCTCTAGATAAGCCATCCGAGTATCAATTTCTTCCTTGCTGACACCTGTGATGTTTTTCAGTTGATCACGCTCAAGTTTATATCGGGCAACCACCATTGCTGATTCAGTGAGTAGCCCTTCTTGTGCGGCTAAAAGTGTTGCTTCACGCTCTAGCTCAGCATTTTTTAAATTATGCTGAAACTCTGCATCTTTACCAGCAAGAATCTGCTCACGTGCTGCTTTACTTAACTGAGTATTTTTAACAATTTCATCACGCTCCAAAGCATACTGCTGTTTCATAAACTCGATAGAGTCCATCGAAACCTGCTTGGCTGATAGAATCTGTTGTGCTTCTTCACGTTTGATGGCATCAATCTCAGTTTGCATCTGGCGATCTAAAGCAGCTGCTGCATCCTTACGTTGTGCTGGCGTTTTAGATAAATCAGCCTCAGCCAATTGCTTTTTCACCGCATACTCATTTTGCAACTGAGTAATCCGATCAGTTTCAAATGCATGTAACTGGTTGTATTCGTCCTTCTCCTGAGCATGTAAGGTTTTAAGTTGGCTTTGGTACAGTGCAGCCTGTTTTGCCAAAGCATTGGTTTGATCTGAACCTGTCAAGGTTGAGTTAATCGCTTCAATGGCATCTTGGTTATCTTGGGCAAGCTGCTGTTCTTGGGTGTAGTACTTCTTGTTGATTTCAAGTTTCTTATCATCCAGTGCCTTTTGGGCTTCTGCCAAAATTGCCTGTTGAGCCAGTAAATCCGCCTGAGTCGGCATCAAGATAGACTGATCGATGGTCGACTGACCATTGACCCCTGCAAAATTCTTGGCGAACTTTGGCGCATACCCTGCAACTTCTTTCGCCTTGGCAGGCGACATTTGCCCTTTTCCTGTCCCGATATTTCCTGCCAGATACTGCTTGGTTCCTGAAATCCCTGCATTCAGCGATCTCAGGGCATCAGGTAAATTGCCAAACTCCTCAATGCCTTTGGCTAAAGCATCTGCAACAGCGGTTGCCTGTTTTTCAACGGGACTATTTTTTGATAATCCATATTGTTTTCTAAAGATTCCCGTAGTTTGAAATAAACCGTATGCACCCGTTGGACTGACTGCATTGGCATTACCACCCGACTCGCCTAGAACGTAAGCTGCCAATGTACCTTTTGGTAAACCGTATAAGCCTTCAATTTGGGCAAAGTTATGTGCCGATGCAATCCCATTTACTTTTGCAATTGCAGCAATATCTTCTTTAGTGAAAGTATAATTTTTACTTGCAAACTCTTTATTTGCAGCCAGTTTGACCTGATCAGGCATTGCCTTGTTATAGGGGATACCTGCTGCATCTTTACTATCTGCAAAGGATTCTGCTTTATCTCGTGGAAAGTTTTGCTGCGTCACCAATGCTTGAATATACGCTTGGCGGCTCAGTGTTTTCTCAACACCACGAACATACTCCATCTGTTTCTGGGTCAGGTCGGCATACGCTTTGGCTGTATCTTTGGTTGCATCGGCATGCTGTTTTTGTTTCTTGGCAGCTTCCTCATTTTTTTGATTGAGCTGATTTAAAACATCTTTCTGCTGCTGATAAGCCGACTTTGCCCCATCACTGGCAGAAACCAAATCACGAATCTTAGTGACCTGCTCATCACTGATGCCGTTGATTGATTTGAGAGCATTGTAAAATTCAACCATGCTCATATTCGTTTTTGGATCAGAGTACTGTTGAAATAGCTTATTGATCTGCTGAGCAACATTTTCAGAAACACGACCAGAGTCTTCTAAATACCCGATGTATGCATCCAGTTCAGAATAGGCGAACGTGTATTTTTTCCCCAACTCGTTCACCTGTTGAGTCAGTTGATGAATCGCTGTATCTCTCTGTACAGTATTCAACTCTTGCCATTTTGGAAGCAATTCATCTATCTTTTTGCCTTGAGTATCTAAAACCTGAGCCGTGTCTTTGCTACTGTCTTTTAATAGAACATAAGATGCGGCAACCGCTGCGACAGTTAAACCCAAGCCGACTGGCCCACCGAGCAGACCCAATAAACCAATTCCAGTACGAACACTTGCCGCCTGCGCCACATTGTTGGCACTGGTGGCAACCGTCAAACGCTCAGTTGCAGCCGTTTGTGCGGTACGGGCAGTAACATACTCGGCAGATCCTGCAACTGTAGTCGAAGCCAAACGTTGTTCTAACACCGTCAGTTCGGCGGTCATACTGGCTTGAACCTGCTGTAATTCAGCCATTCGTGTCAATGATGCAGCTCGCCCTTGATCTGTATACTGACTACGTAAACTTTGTGCTTCAAGTGCTTTCTCTGCATTTAACTGAGCAATACTGGATTCAACCCGCTGAATTTCTGAAGCAATCACCTGACGATCTGCAGCCACTTTTGCCTCAGCATTGGCAACAGCTGCACGTGCAGCAGACATTTCCGCATTTGCCGCATTGAGTTCTGCCGTTGCTTTACGCTGTGCGGTTAAAATCGCTGCTTCTTCTGCCTGAATATTCGCAGCAATGGCTGTGATTTTGTCATAAATCCCTGCAACATATTTCGCGGTTGCAGGTACAGCAGCACCAACCAGATATGCGCCCAGTACGGTTGCCACAGCTTTGACCTCATCCATGTGGGTCACAACTTCTTTCAAGGCTGGCACGGCAACATTGACCAGTTCCGCTTCAAAGCCCTGCCACTGTAAATCTAGAATTTGCAGGTTTTCTTTGGCTAAAGCCAAGTTTTTCACCATGTCATCTGACATGATTTTTCCTGCTTTTTGGGCGGCATCCCCCCATTTTTTAAACCCTTTACCGCCATCTTCAAGCAATGGAATCAACAGTGAAGAATCTGAAATAATCGATTCCATATAGAATTTCATGTCATTGGTTGAAGCCCCTGCTTTTTCCAATGAATTGTAAAAAAGCTGCAATGCATCTGGACCAGATAACTTTTGGAACTGGTCAATGGTGACTCCGACACGTGGCGCAATATCATTAAAGAAGTCGGCAAGTGGCCCACCACCTGTACGCTGAAAGTCGCCAATACGGTCTTGCATATCTTTCATTTTGTCGGCAAAAGATTCCATCGAAATGCCTGCAGTATCTGCACCGACTGCGTAATATTGGAATTGCTGAATTGAGGCATTGGAGAGCTTGGCAAATTTCTGAATGTCATTGCCTGCATCAACAAATTTTTCGGCAAATGCCATCACACTGGCCACCGATAAGCCTGCAGCTACCGCACCCAATGCTTTGACTGCAAAGGATGCTGTATCAAATGATTTTGCAATTTTATTTGTAGAATCTTCTGCCTGACGCTCTGCCCGTTCTAGAGGCTCGGTAAATGAGCTGATACGGGTCACAAGATCAAGGGTTAAACGACCGAGAGATGCAGCCATATTACTTTCCTCTAGATAATAAAAAACCCCGCTAGGCGGGGTTTAGATTAAATTTTAAAACAATTAATTACCTAATATTTGCATTGATGATCCTAATGCAGACTGTGATATTCGTATTTTATATTCATTGCACTTGTAATTGTATTCTACAGCTTCACCATATTTAGGATCGCTTATCTTAGAATAAATCCATCCTTTCTTTGGTAACCCATATAACATGATTAAAGTTTGTTTAAATTTGTCTGGTGTAAAATTATCGAAACCAAAAGTCACTCCAAATGATTTAATTTTATAGCTTTTTTTATCATAAGTAATAAAATTAAAACTCTCTATAGGTTCACCATAAAGCCACTCATTTTTATATTTTTGGTTAATAAATACTAAAAAATCTTTATCAGACATCCGATTAATAATCTTATTATCCACTTCAATTGCCTTATGTTTTCTGGCTAAATCATTAATTGAATCACCTAATGAAACATCTGCTACCTTAATTTCATTTTTCGCTACACTACATGTATTGGCATAAAGCATACTTGGAAAAATGATGATGCAAACTAAAATTATTTTTTTCATTTCCAATCTCTTATAAATAAGAGGTTAGAATATAATCAATTTAAAAAAATTAAAGCAAGCCTAAAAACTGAATCTAGGAATAACTATATGTCTGATGAAATAACCATGGATTTTACTGGAAAAAACTATCTCATGGATATGTGGGAGTTTTTTAACAATAACGCCCACTACACCCTACTCAAGTACAGCCCAATTAAAGATGGAATTAGAGCTTTTTATACAATGAAACAGTAAAAAACCACCCGAAGGTGGTCTTTTATATAGAACTATTATTTCATTTCTTTCAAAAAGTACCGACCTACACTCAAGATGTCTGCACCATATAGAGTATTCAAAACTTCATCAAAATGCTTTGTGAACTCAGCAATATTAAAGGGATAGTAACCAAATGGCAGGCTCATAATCGAAATATTTCCATGATTATCTGCCTGTACAAACCAGTTTTGATGCTGTGTTTTCACCCAAGAATTACTAATGCTAGATGCAATTGTTAAAACTTGGGGTTTTATAGGTAACTGCACATATTCATTTTTGGCTTCAGGCTTTGCCTTAACGTCCATTGTTTCGAGGTAATGAACCGCTTCAGGAAAATGAACTGCAAGCAACTGGCTATATTTTGCAATTTTAAAGTGTCGGTTATGACGTGCCCACATTTCAGCATAGATTTTACGCTCTCCATTTGAACGGCGTGCCACAATCTCATGTAGTAATGCTTGCTGTTCTGGTGAAATAGCTTTCCGCTGATTAATCGCTTGACCTTTCGTCCAGTAATCCCAAAGCACATCATCACATTCGTTTTGATACATGATGACTGTTTCACGAAGTTCAGGCTTTACCTTGTTTGGACTAATAGTCATAAGCCATGCAAATAATTTACGAAGTGGCAGGCAAACCATTTCCTGCAAGTCGCCTAGTGTAGGTATAACGATTTTCGTTATACCCCATCTTTGAACATTGGAATTGAATTTTGCTAATTGTGCTTGCCATGCCAACCCCATCCCCTCAACAATTGGCTTCATTGGGGTATATGGTTGACCATTCTGCTCGATCAAATACAATTCAGCCTCATGGAAAGGTACTGTTATTTGCGTTAAACTTGTCATGTCTTTATCTCCATAGGTTTAGACATAAACCCCTTGTTCAGATTGGTAGTCGGCAAGGGGTTTGCTTTTTCAAGACATATTGCCTTGATGGAGTCATATTATTAAACATCTTTTATTGTGTCAATTCCTTTTGTTGTGTCAGCACAATAAATAGTAATTACTTCTTTTTGTGATACAATATCCAAAATCTAATTAGTGGTGTAGCAATGAAGGTAAAAAATAATGTTGCTAGCTTGCGTGAAAAAGCAGGTTTGTCAGTTTACGAATTATCTAAAAGGTGTGGTTTCGTTAGTGACAGTAGAGTCCTATCAAATTACATAACAAGAGCAGAACAAGGCCACTCTGTTAAAATTGATACGGCTTTGGCGATATACCAAGCACTCAAACAAGCTGGTGTTTGTGAAGAATTTCATGATGTTTTTTGGCTTGAAGACTCTGAGCATTAAAAAAAGCACCATAAGGTGCTTTAACTATTGCTCCACTGTCCCCATCAAATAAGCCGCCAACGCATCATCATCAAATTCATGATCATCATTCGCAGCTCGTTTCCCAGCGCCTTCATGTAGCATAAGATCAACAAGCTCAATATTTTTAATGCCTTTCGATACCAAGAACGAATGATGCAACCGAGCAAGCTCCTGTTCTACTCTTCGACCGATGTTAAGGCTTCCGTATTTTCGGATGTAGACTGCCCAGATTTTGATTTCTGTGAACGAGAGTTCTTGGACTTCTTCGATGCTTTTGCCTGTCGCGATGGCGATTTCACAGAGGAGTTCGGTTTCTTCTGCGAGGTCGATGTCTTTCCCAAAGCATTAACATTTACAACCTGATTCCAAATTGCCTCCGCCAAATCATGGCTAAAGTTTTTACGCACCTCATCTTCTGTAAATTGAAGATTACCCTCTTCGTCACAAATTGAAGCCGCTAAAATCCCTGCCAAGGCTTCTTTCTGCTCACCAAAAGCCCGTAATTTTGCTACGGTGGTCGCATAAGAGTATGGCTTGATGAATGTACTAAATTCAGCATCTTCACCATTAAATTTGATCGGAACCGTGACAGGTTGTGGCTTGGAAATTAATGCCCCTGCTTTGATTTGGGCAATATCAATCTTTTTCATGGTTTTATCCCAAAAAGAAAGCCCCAATCAAGGGGCTAAAGGTTTGATTTTAGGTGGCAGGAATAAATGTGGTTGCACTTGAGCGTTGCATGGTCACGGTACAGTTGACCAAGGTATCTGCATCAAATTTCCACACTGGGGTCGTCAACGAGGCTTCAAATCGCCACCATGTACGGTCAGTTGGAAGAGTATCTAATACACCTGCTGTCACTGTTGGAACAGAATCTGAACCTGGTGCGCCCTGAATAATGGTTAATGCTTTTTTCTCAGTCGCCCATTGGACAATCTGCAAGTGGCTTGCGTTTTCTGTATCAATATCAAATCCCATCGAACCATCACCAGGATCGGATAGACCAGGAAGATAGGTTTTGGTTTCTTCATCATCTAGACAGGTTGTTTCGATTTTCCCTGCCGAATCTGAACCAGGGTCAAATGTTTTTAAGCAAAGAAGACGAATCAAAGTTGTACCGTCAAATGCCCACCAACGAGAACCCTGAACTTTTAATTTTGCCATGAGTAATTACTCCTAATCAGGCATAAAAAAAGCGCCCTTTCGGACGCATAACTAAAAAATTTAAACTATCGATTCACATGCCAACTGACATCAAAACTGTAATGCGGCATACCTGTCACTGGGTCACGATCCTGATTGCCATAGCGCGTGACATAACACTCGGTCTCAATCGCATTTCGCACCGCTTTGGCAACATCACTGACCACATCATCATCCGTGGCATAGACATCAATCTGAACATCGACACGGTCACAGCTCGGAGCTACATCCAAATTGTTATAAGGGTCACCCCCCACAATCTGCCAAGTCACATACGGCGGCTGCGGATTATCAGGGGCAAGCCCAAAACTATACGCACGTAAAATGCCATTACTCTCAAGCAAATCAGTCACGGCAGTATTGGCTTTGAGTATCGGAAAAATAGGCAAATCAATCATGATCAGCCTCCTAAAACAATATTGATTTCAGCAGAAAACACCTGCACAAACTTGTCGGTAATCTGCCCCACGTTTTTAGATAATGCAGGACGCATAAACGGCTGGGCTGCAATTTCACTGGTACCAAACTCGATAAATCGCCAGTAGGTGGTAATACCACCCGGTAAGCCTGATAACGCAGTTTGGTTGGTGTACTGGTTTTGCGCTGCACCACCACGGATGCCGACACGCACCCGAACTTCATTGGAATTACTGGTTTTGCCTGTTTGGGTGACAATGTTTTTCCAAATCTTCTCTTTGGTAATTGGATCATCCAGCGCCTTAGCATTTGCTCGAGCAGCATCACGGGCAATATTCATGGCTTGCCGTGCCGACTTTCGTGCAATCCGTTTAATCGTGCTTTTCTTGCCAATGGCACGAAGTTTCTGCTGTAACTGCTCTAAACCTTGAATACGTGCCATAAGCCCCTCATGGATTCCACGCCTTTTCCCCTGTGGCAAGGTTCAAGGTCAAATATTCACGGCGACTGTCAGGGTCTGTCATTGGGTTACCATCGATACAATAGTAATAACCCTCAAACTTTACCCGCATCGAGGAGTTAATCTGCTTGGCAGTTTGGCTATAACGAATTTTTGCCCGTGCCTGAATGGTACTTTGCGCCGCTTTTGCTGCAATCTGGTCTTTGGTGGAGAGGTCTGTAACCTCTGCCCAAACAGTCGCAAGGTCTGTCCACTGGCTGATTTGCTTGCCTGTTCTAGGGTCTTGCCCTGTCACGTTTTCTTGTTGGATGGTGATGCGGTGTTTTAATTTTCCAATCTGCATACATCACCCCACATTTATAAAACGATGACGATTCCATGCCCACATTGTAGATTTTGGCAAATCAGGACTACCTGCAGTTTCAGGATTCTCATGCCAGTAGGCAATCAGGCTTAATGCTCCCTGAATAATTGATGGGTTTACATTTATTCCATTCAATACATCATCTGGAATAGTGGCACCTGATTCATACAATTTACGATTGGTCACATCTTCAAAGTTACTAAATGCAGCATCAATCAATAGCTGTAAATCATCATCTTCATCATCGTGCTCAATCTTCAGTCTGAGCTTAACTTGTTGTAGTGTTACAAAAGCCATAAATCCCCCTTAAATAAAGCCCCAATGAAGGGGCTTTATCCTGTTCAGTCCTTATGCTGATAGCTTCAAGCCCTTGACTGCATTGCTATCCAGCAACATACCACCTGTACGTTTAGTGGTATAGAAACCAACATATGGCTTGTTAGTGTACGGGTCACGCAGCACACGTGTTCCCATACGATCCACAATCAGATATGCACGTTTAAAGTTACCGAACAGCACTGGCATAACATCTGCCGCTACTTCTGGCATATCTTCATTTTCTTCAATGCCATAACCAAGTAAGGTAGATGGTTGACCAAGCTGCAAACCAGGTTGCCACAAGTAATTCCCTTCACTGTCCTTAAACTTACGCACTTTGGCTTGGGTAAGATTGGTCATCATAAACAGCGCACCATTACGATAAGCTTTACGAGTCGCATAGATTAAATTGAGCAAACCATCGGAATCAAAATCTGCCGATGTACCTGAGTTAACATTTTGCAATGTGCCAAAAGCACGATCTTTATCAGCATCCGTTGAGAAGCTGTATGCCAAAATTCCTTTAGGCTTATTCGTGCCATTCCCTAACAAGAAGGCATTACCCTCTTTTTCAGCAAATTCCTGTGCAACTTCGGTTGAAATCCAGTTTTCCACATCAAAAAACACATCATCCAATGCGGTTTGAGTGACTTGTGGATTGGCATAAATCTCACCCATATAAGCTTCAAGTTGCGCCAAAGTCGATGTACCAGTAGCAGGACGTGTATCTGTTTCTCCTACCCAACCTGAACCTGCACCACCAAGGTTGACCAGTTTTTTGTACTTGTCCGTACCGACAGTCATTTGTGAACAGATACGACGCATTGGATTTTCGTCTTTTAAAAGCTCCAATAAAGTCTTATCTAATTCTTCTGGAACAGCATAACCACCTTCAGAATCAGTACCAACATTGACCGCTTTTTTCTCAAGCTCGGCCAAGCCATCTTCTGTACCTTTACGCATAAACTGGTAAAACGCAGTTTTATGCTCATCTGCTTCTTTGCCTTTGGTTGCACCAGGGCGTTTAGCCGCCTTCAGCTCTTTTTCAAGCTCATCCTTTAGCTTGTCTAAGTCACCCAATTTTTCATTGATCTTGTCCACCTGCTCTGACAATTTGCCTTTTTCAGCTTTAATGCCATCAAGTTCCTGATCATTTTTCTTTTTGAAGTCCTCAAACGTACCTTTCAGGTCTGCTGCAACTTCTTCAATGTCTTTCTTTTCAATAGCCATGGTTAATTACCTTCTGCGAAAATGTTTTTTAAATCTTTCAATGATTGAAGTGCATCTTGGTCTAGATCAACATCACGCTGATTCAGTGCACTGTAGCCTTTGGCCATGAATGCCTTGGCTTGTGTTCGAGAAAATCCCAATGCCTCTCGCAGGGCTTTTTCCACATTGCTTGGTGATGGTGTCTCACCGTTTTGAAGCATGGTTTTGACGTTTGTCACCTGTGCTTCTTCATTGGCAGGAAAAGTCACTAAGGACACCTCCCACAAATCAATATCTTTAAGTTTGTAAATACCGAGGGATTTGTCATATTCATAATCCCGAAGGATATAACCAATCGACAAACCACCAAGCGAACCTGCCTTTAAGTGGGCATATGCACGTTTTGCCAGTGGGTCATCATCAATCAGTAAACGCCCTTTGACATACAAGCCATGCTCATCCTCTTTCATTTCGGTATAGATACCGATTGGCTCACTCATCTTGTGCTGCCAGAGCATTGAAGGTAGCCGACCTTTTGCAGTCCATTCAGTTAAACTGCGAAGGAATGCGCCTTTCATCACCGCATCCCCATAGCTGTCTTCAACACCAAAGACTGAGCCATAGCCTTCAAACTCACCCGTTTCCGAGACTGATTTAATTTCTAAAGGCACATTAAGATGTTTTATTTCCATCATTTCCCCCATTAGGATCGGTGGTCATATTCATTGGTGTCAGATAAACATCACCACCTTCACGTGGGTTCATGTCTTCCAGTTCACGGCAATCATTCGGGCTGAGCCATCCCCATTGAATGCCTTTGCCATACGACTCATAGCGTGTTTTCAAATCCCCACGTAACAATGCACCTGCATTAAATTTGGCATAGTGGGTTTTACGGTCTGTTTCATTCAGAAGCCCAACACGAATCCGCGACTCAATACGAGTCATGTACGGTACAAGTGAATAATTCACAAAGCTCATACCCATCTGCTCGATATTGTTCAGTGTCATCTTGTCCATTGATGCGATCAGATGTGGCGGTACACGAAACAAGCCACAGATTTCATCCTTCTGGTACTGCCGTGTTTCCAAGAACTGCGAATCTTCGAGATTCAGGGCGGTTGGCTTCCATTTCAGCCCCTGTTCTAAAATCATCGGTTTATAGGTATTGGCTAAACCTGTGTAATTTTCATCAAAGTCAGCCTTTAACCGTGCAAAAGCGGCAGCTGTTAATGTTTCATCTGTTTCCAAAACGCCAGAAGTTACCGCACCATTTTTAAATAACTTGGAACCATGCTCTTCAGTATCTAGCCCAAGACCAATACACTTACGGGCATAGGCAATCGGGTTTAAACCATTGAGACCATCCAACGTGAACAGACGCACATGCCAAATTTCATTCTGAGTTAGTGTTTTCAAACCACCATTTTTAAAATTGACTTGGTATTCCACTGTCCAGTCATCATTGAGTTTCGGTGTCACTGAGGATGGATCCAGTGGCAACAGCTCCACCACTTGCCCTAGTGCATAAACCTTGTACGCATAAAAATTGCCACGCAAACACAGGCAGACCATGAGCAACTCCCAAAACTCCTGAGCAGTCATGTAATCATTCGGAGCTAAGGTCAGTAGGTCATATAACTTGTGGTTGATGGCAGGTTCTTTGGTGCTGCCTTTCTGTTTAAACAAACGACAAGGCAACATACCCATTGATTCGGACAGTACCCGTACACATGAAAACACCACTGCCAAATGCATAGCACGTAATGGTGTAACGGGTTGCCCTGAACCTGTCACAAACTCAGCACCAAACATACGGGCTAAATCGTCAGGGCTAGAAATAACTTGGGGAGTAGACTTGATTCCAAGCCACTCCCCAATTTTGGATTTTAAGTTCATTAGAGTCGTCTAACCCCGTGTTTCTCGATATGTTTGGACAAGTCATCCTCTTCTGCTGTACTGGTCAATGCCAGTATTCGGCTCACACCCATCAAGCCCGCAACCGCACCATCAATTTTCTTGAATTTCTTCTCCTTGTCTGGAAATTCAGTATCGTTCTTTCCTGTTTTGGAAATCACGTTGCCAAACATCCAGGATAAAATCGGATTGCCATCATGATGAAACCGACCTGCAGCAATTGCTGCCTCGACTTCTTTCATGGCAGGAGAAAAGGTTTTGGTGTTCTTGGGAATCTTGATCGAGGTATAACCTGCTTCATCAATCTGTTTGGAGATTTGAAATCCACCCCATTCATCATAAGGAACTTCCTGAATGGTCAGGTTGGCTGCATCTTCAATAATGTCCTCAGCAATTTCATTCAAGTCATTCTCAAAACCATCACAGACTGTTAAAAGCCCCTGATTTAGCCACTTCTGATAACGTTCAATCACCTGCTTTTCCTCACCGTTATAAACTGTGTCATACGGCAGATAAAAACGTGGAGCAATGCTGTAATAATGAATTTTCCCCTCGATGATGCGATAAAACAGATTAATTCGTGCTGCAATATCAATCTTGGAAGATAAATCCACACAGATCAGGCAGGCATCATTCACAAAATCAGCAATGTTTAATGAAGTGTCTTTACCTTTATTCCAATGTTCCATGTTAAAAAATGCAGACTTTGCCGATACCCAAACATTTAGATGCTTTGTTTTGAATGTATTCTGTTTTGTTGCACTCTGAGTTGCACGGCGTTGCTGTGAAATCAGATAATCTTCATAGACCGAAACATCATAATTGGGATTGGCTTTTGCCAAGACCTTCGGGTCAGTCCAATCATCGCCCTCATCAATGGTCCAAATCCAACCAAACAGTTCATCATCAGGAACCGTGCCTTCCAGCATTTCCTGTACCCGAATCCGCAAGTCATAACATGGACCTTCAATATTGAAGCCTGCGGTAGTAATGGTAAAAATCAGTGGTTGCCGACGTGCGCCCATCCCTGTTTGCATGGTGTCATACAAACGTGAATCAGCATGCTCATGGAACTCATCGACAATGGCACAGTGCGGTGACTGACCATCACCTGGATCACCAATCAATGGTTCAAACAAAGAACCATCGGTTGGAATTTCTAAGCTGCCTGCATTGACCAAAATTCCTGCTGCTTCAATTAAGTCAGGTGAGCGGTTCACCATCAGACGAGCAGGTTTAAAAACTTCCCATGCCTGTTTCTCTGTGGTTGCTCCTGAATAGACCTCAGAACCAAATTCACCATCATTGGCAAACATGTTTAAGGCAACACCTGCAGCGATTGCCGACTTGCCGTTCTTCCGTGGCACTTCCCAGTAGCTTTCTCGGAAACGGCGATAGCCATCTTTCTTACGAATCCAGCCAAAAGTGACTGCAATTCCAAATTTTTGCCAATCTTCGAGCTTAATTTTGAGCCGTCTTAATGCCCATTCGCCCTTGGTATGTGGCAATAATTCAATAAAAAGTATCTTTTTTTCAGCAAATTTAGGCTCAAATTTATAAGGAAAATCGCGAGATTTCGCCTTTTTTAAGTCATCTAAATGCCTTTGACAGGCTAATTTCACCCATTTACATGCGGGAATTTTTCCAGAAATTACAGAACGTGCCCATTTGTTGGCAGCGTCAACATTTGGGTAACTGTCCGCCATTTAAGCCCTCACATGTCTAATACTCCTGCAAATGCATTGCCTTTTTTCTTCTGTCCACCACCCGTTAAACGTCCCCGTGAAGATGGATCTAACCCAAGCAAAGAGCCAAACATCGTCATTTGCCGAGCAGCTTCATTCATGGCAGTTAGGGCAGGATTTTTCACGGGTCCACCTTGTGCCCCTGCAACGACAATTCCGTGCAAAGCCACTTCCTGCTGGGCTTTGCGCCAGTTTTCATAGGCAAGGCAAAACCCTTCCACGTTGTGCATATCGGTCAGGCAAAGAATCTTATTTTTAAGCAGTTCAGGAACAATCGACTTCCATATTGTTGGGGCATACTCAAGTGCTTGCATATAATCAGGTACATCAATATTCACCACTTTTGAAAATTCAGGAGCATGATTATTCAATGGGCGTTTACTCGGATTACCCTTAGCCCGTTTTGTTTCCTGCGGTGAAGGCTTTCGACCGCGCCCAGGAATGGATGCTATTCCGCCCATTTTGTCAACTCACTCAATTTTTAATTTCGCGCACATAAAAATGTGACTAGGGGGGCGGTCATTTCGGTAAAAGGTTTGAACTTTTTACCCTCCCCCTACCCATGCTGACGATCCACGGCGTTGTATTTGCGTGTATTTTTACTGTCTTGGTTCGCCGTTTTTTCTTTATGGCAAACACTGCACAAGCTTTGCAGGTTGCTCATGTCATCTGTGCCGCCGTGTGCTTTCGGAATGATATGGTCAACGTCTGTAGCTTCTGCAATCTGCCCAACGGCGTTACACTTCACACATAAATAATTATCACGCTGCAAGACTTTCTCACGCAACTTGCGCCATGTGTGACCATAGCCGCGCTCAGTGGTTGAACCTGTTCGATCAGGTCGTTTGCCCCAGTTGCTGCGCTTGTCTGCATGTACATCGCAGTAGCCTCGTTGCTTTGCTGATGTCACAAGATTAGGACAACGGTGTTCACGGCATGGTCTAGCCATCCTTAATCACCTGCAAGTCTTCAATGATTGCATCAATCTGTTGTTGATTGGTTGGGTAGACTTCAATGATTGCTTTCCATAAACACTCAGGTTCACCAACTAAAGTAACCTTATGAACTCCTTGCAATCTTGACCCATCATCTAACAAGACATGAGTTCCCTGTACTGGATGTACATTGCTGTCTTTATCCTTTTGCGGCGGAATAACCGAAACTACTCTGGGCATTAGTCATCATCCAAGTTACGTGATTGTGGTTCATCCTCATCGCCAACGATCTCATCGAGCAGCATGCGGATCTGTGCAGTCTGGTCACTGTTGATTTGAATGAGTTGGTTATTCTGTTGAATCAACAGATTGGTTTGATCGGTCAGTTTGTTGTTCTGTTCCGTCAACAGATTGTTTTGTTGGACTAACTGGTTGTTCTGCTGCACCAGTTGTAAGACGATTGATTGCAAGTTGCAGTCGTTGTTTGCTGTAGTCATACATTGCCTTTAGTTTTTGACGGCGTTCTTCACAGCCTTTACAGGACATAGACACCTCGGAATAAAAAAGAAAAACCGCACTAACTTTTGCAAGCTGTGCGGTTTTGTGTGCCGTAATCCGTTCGGCTAAGGAGAATAAAAAAACCACCCGAAGGTGGTCTTAATTTCAATATCTTAATATCTATATTTTTTGCTTTTTAGCGTGTAATAAAACTCTGCAACATCAGCCCATGCCCATAATAAAATTACAGAAGGAATGATCGGAATTCCCCACTTAAGCATATCGATATTTTCTGCAATCACAGGATAAAACGGATAGCCACCCATAAGATTGAAATTTGCTAACTTAACCAGAATAGGCATATATCCAATCATTGCCGTTAGAGCAATTGCTAAATAGAACATGAACAACCAAAAAACTTTAGGATATTCCTCAAAAACGTCATTGAGATCCCATAATTTATTTTTTATCCACTCGACCATATATACCTCAATTAATAAATTATTATATTAACTAGTTATATATGTATTACTGGCTATTTTTCAAGCACAATACGCAAATTCTTAATACGTTCTTTCAGCTTAACCATAATGCCATCAATCGCTAGGTGTTCTTTATGGGTTAGACCAGTTCTAGATAAAGACTGATATTTGTTGAGTTCATCACAACAGTAATTTAAGTCTTTTTTTGATTGTACTTTGTCTGTCATGATGAATTCCTTTACTTATGCCCAAGCCGACGTTTCATCAAACGGCGTTTCTTTTGGCTCAATTTGTTCTGTTTTGACTGATTAGAACTCGGCTCACTGAAAGCGAATGGCGAACAATCATGGAGACGAGGAACACTCATTGCAGCACCACAGCCAAACCCATGAGCCAACGCACTTAATCGAGCCAACGCACTTAATAAAGCAACTTTAGAGAAACGCATAAACACCTCAAATAGAAAAGAAAAACCCCGCCAATAATGCATATTTAGCGGGGTTCGGAGTGCCGTAGTACGCTCGGCTAATCTTCAATCCAAAACAATCGTTTTAAAAATCCAAGCATTTTAATTCCCTCGAATTCGATGGTTTTAATTATAGCGAATTCGTCCCAATTAGAATTTGAAAGGGATTCGTTCAAAACGAAACCCTTAAAACTGGTGCGCCATACAGGATTTGAACCTGTGACCATCCACTTAGAAGGCGGATGCTCTATCCAACTGAGCTAATGGCGCAATAAAAAAGATGTGGCAATCTGCCATACCCTTAAAAATAGCTCCCACAGCTTTACCTGTACTGTGGGCTACAGCTACTCACCTACTTAAAAAACCACTGGATGGGCACAGTATTTTCTTTTCGGTTTTCGGCGTGCATTCATGGCGGGGCATCACTCCCAATTCTGATTGTTTCCTGCATATCCCATCCATGCTCGATGAACTGCATGGGTTGTACCCGCTTTCGTGGAGTCTTACGCCTGTGTGTTCCAGTTAGGCAAATTTGCATAACATCACAGGTGATTACCTTTCAATTTATTTATTCATAAAGCCACCACTTAGTTGGGTTTATGGAATTTCAGGCAATAAAAAAGCCTAACTCTCTCAAGTCAGGCTCTTTACTTACACAGAAAAAATGGTCGAATTCTCTTAAACCACTACGATTAATAAAATACGACCATCTTAGTAAAACTATACCCCAATTCACATTTAAGCGGAATAGGCATCATGTAACTATTTTTATGCGTATTTTAAGCGCTTACGATACTTCTCAATTGAAGTTTCGACTTCCCAACGAGCACTATAAATAGCCAATACCATATCTCTTTCATACTTTATCCACGATTTGCGATATGCATCATAAGTCATGCGATCTTCGCCAATCCCTGCAAAATATAAGCGCCCTTTCGCAGTAAAATTGGCTTCCAATCGCTCATCCAGAGCAAACTCTAAAATCATTCGGGCAATCAACAAAGATAAGTCTTTTAGTGAAATATTTTTAGGCTCATCTTTTCCATCCTTTTGTGCTTGTTCAAACATAATTTTTGCTAAAAAATTAATGAGTAGATCATATGCTTGCTTATCTTTATGCCCCCACACATATAAAGATGCTAATGCCTTAGCCTGTACTGTATCCATCTTAGCAAATGCACCACAGCGATCTTCCCATGTGATTGGCTCAAGATTTGTGTCTTGAGTACACATTTCAAAATTTGCTGTTTTAGCTCTCATCTGCTTACCGAGCCACTCAATATTTGAGACTTTGTTTTTTTTTAAATCCGCATTCATACTGACCATCCTCAAATCTTCATCACACAAATATCAAGTAACCCACCTTTCACAACTGGTCGGGCATTCACTGTTAAGCTTTTCACCTGCGAATCATCTGCAATCAAACCGCACTTGGTTAAGGCATCGAGGCAAGGTTTTAAAATGTTGTCGATGTCACGGACTTTGTTGTCTGGCATGTGATAATTGATCTCAACCCGAACATGCCCGCCATAGTTGAGTGGTTGTACAAAGCGTTTGACTACTTCAACAAAATGGATGGCACGTTTGCTTAAACGCTTACATGCCTTGCCTGAGTCTAACCAATAGTTATTAATCGACGGCGGTATAATCTCGATGCTGCAATTCAGCAACTCACCTGTGCTGCATTCGTAAGTTTTTCCCTTGACCAAATATGACGGTAACTCTGGCACTGGGTCTTTATTAACTACTTTTTTGCCACTTTGTGGTTTATCGAATGAACGGCGATAACTACCCCATGTTGGTTTATTCATGTTTAGTCACCCATGCTTCAGTGGTTTTGTGGTCGCAGAAAAGGCACTCGAAAGAGCGCTCTAAATCACCAAATTGTGTTTTTTCAACCATGGTGTGGTCACAGGCTTGTGGTTCTTGTGTCTGATCATTACCTCGTAAGGTTTCATAAATTTCTTGAATGAAGTTCGCATATTGCCTTGGGGTCGGGGTTTGCACCTGATCATCAAAGAATTTTTCTATAAGAATTAATGATGATTCCACCCTGCTTGATGCAGAATTTCTTTGAGATACCAAGTTTTTGATACATTCAGATTGTTTTTCTTGATGGGTTTCAAGCTCATCGATCCGCTTTTGCTGTTCCTGCCAAGTCGCCCACGAAATCTGCACCGCCTGAACAACATACCCATCCTGAGCATCAAAAATAAAAAGGCGTTCGCCGTGGATAAAACGTAGGTTCAAATAAAAAGGCTGTTGCTGAAACCATTCTTCAAATTTACTTTTCATAAAAACCCCAACGCATGATTGACGCTGTAACTCGATGCCCCAGCGATTAAACAAAGAATGATTAGAACGATCATCGCAAGTAAGAAATCATTTGGGTTCATGCTGCACCTCCAAACAGGTCGGTTTTCTTCTGAGCTTGTGGATTAATCCAAAGGCATTCAGTGCGTAATGCTGTGCCGCGACCTGCCGAAATACGTGCTGCAGTTTCTACTCGATGCCAATCTTTCAATTTTTCGTCATACAAGTCATTTGGGTAACCCGATAAAATCACCATTCCTTCTAGCTCGAGTAATTTCTCAAGCAACTGGACATGATCATCATCTGCCATTTCATGTTTGTAATAGCTGCCAGTCTTTGCACCACCGTATCGAGTTTCGTGAACATACGGCGGATCTACATAGTGCAAAGTGGTGTCTGCATCATGATCTTGTAAAACCTGAATAGCTGGGCGATTTTCAATAAGCACACCTGACAAACGCTCACAGACAAAAGCCAAATGATCAGGATATGAGGCAAACAATGATTGAGCTGTTCCGTACTGGCGTTTAGTATCAATACGAAAGCCTGTACGACCTTTGGTAGCTCCTGCCGAACCGAAACCCATCTGCGCACGAATAATGATGCGTCTTGCACGCTCAATATCGTTATCAGTATGTTCCCAAGCCAAATCAAATTCTTCTCTTGCATACGGCGTTAGAACAAGTTGCTCAATTAACTGGCCACACTTTTCTTTGTTGCGTAGAACTTTGAATAAATTAACAACGTCACCATCGAGGTCGTTGTAAACCTCGGCGTACGCTCTTGGCTTTTGAAGTAATACACCTGCAGCACCGCCAAAGACTTCGGTATAACAAGTGTGGTTAGGGAAATGACTGATCACCCAATCAGCTAGGCGGAACTTACCACCATGGTAGCGAATCAATGGCTTGTTCATGCTGCACCTCCGAACAAGTCCAACGTCCACTCATCATGCACAGGTTTAGCCTTAGGTTGTTTTGCTTTTTCCACTGGTTGCATCGGTGGCGCATATTCAAGCTCTAGCGACTCAGGCATAGAGAATGCTTTCTCAAACTCTTTCTGAGTCGGGACATGTTGAACTAGTTGCCAAAATTCACAGTCATTCACCAAGCCCGCCAATGCTTTGTCAGCTTCAGCTTGAAGAAACCACATGTAGATATGCGATGAAAAATTGGCAGGTATTGAGATGCTTTTCTTACGCTTTTGCTCTTTGAATGCTTCAACGAATTGCAGTTCAAGCGCCTGATCCGCTGCAACTTCAAGTTCATCTTCACCAATCAAGCCCAGCCAAATTTTGAATGCTTCATTCTCAAAATCACAAAGCCCAGAAAATTTAAAATCTGTGCGTGGTGTTGGATAAGTTTTGCAATAACTCGCATCTGAATATTCTTTAAGTGCTCTCATACCGCCACCCGAAATTTATTCAAGAAATTAGAGATTTGCTCTTTTAAATGCTCAGGGCATGGCACACCTTTGCGGTTATGCTCAGCATCTTGCAAAAGCTTTGGCTTCTTCGGTTTGACCCACATTTCCTGCGTATAGCCCTTGTCCTGTGCTTTTCGCAGATAATCCTGATAAATATCTTTAAACGCGAAATGTGCTGTTTTCTGCCCTTCGTTATCCAAAATATGACGGACTTCATCGAGAGTGGCTTTTGCCAATTTGGTGATTGGCTTACTTGGATCAGCTTCAAACTGCATTGCTTTCGCCCACGCCATATCCGCTGTCCACCAGTCACACGCTTGTACACACCAAGAACGGAACTCAGGTAACTTCGGACACCATTTTTCGGTGTTCATACGTTCTAAGCCACGGCGTAACTCGTTAGGTGTCAATCCACTCAAAACCGTGCATGCCAGTTGCAATAATTTTTCATCGCTCAAATGCCCGTATGTCTTTTGGAACTCAGCGCCGTAAATATCTTCGATTCGACCCAATACCTGTTCTGCAATTTCAACTGGAAAGTCGATTTCAAAGGCTTGTTGAAAAACTTGGATATTGCTCATTGGCACTCTCCTACAACATCACGCATTGGGTTTGCTACTGGTTGTCCACCGAAACGCTTTTGGTATGGCTGTGAGTTTTGTTGCTGTTGCTGCGCAGTACGGTTTTGCTCATTGAAATACCACTCAGCTTCAAACGCTGCCCATGGCTTTTGGCGGTTCAAGCAATACTCGATGCCTTGAGCAAAAGTCAGCTTTGCTTTTTCGATTTGTTTCACAAGAAGCGTAAAAGCTCGTTCAGTGCTAACACCGCCTTTCGCCTTACGAACCTGCATGAACTCAGTTGCTGTCTTTTCAGATACGCCGTTTTCAATGATTGCCGCTTTGAAATCAAATTTCGTTGCTTGAGGTTTCTCAAAACCATCCACTGTTGATCGACTTTTTTTATATATTTTTTTATTCTCTGAAGTAATCTCTGAAGTAATCTTGTGTATAACGGATTGATGATTTGACGACCCCGAATTAAGGTTTTGCTTATCCCCGAACGCTAAATCTTCATTTCGGGAAATCGGGTTTTGCATTTCGCCAATTTGGTCTTTAATTACATGGGTTTGATACCAAGCATCGAATACAGGAATATCTAATTTATAAAAAATTTTATGTTCTAAGCGTTTTTCTGTTTCAATCAAAATCCCAAGTTCACGTAGTAATTTACGTGCTGTACGCTGTTGGCTGTACGTTAAACCTGTTTCCGCTGTCCATTCCTCAGCCGTCTTATAAACACCAAGGTTGTTCTCAGTCTTGTCATTCCAATAGATCAATTGGGACAACATGATGCCAGCAAGTGGATTACCTAATGCAAGACCAACGGCAGGATAGTAAGCAACTGCACGACCAAGCCCTTTTAATGTTGAATAATGACTCATTGCTTCAATCCTGCTTTTTCGATCATTGCTGTTAAACGTGTTAAGCCTTTCGCTGTGACACGCGCCTGTGTGTAAACGTGGTCGCCTTCTTCGTATGAAATGACCTGAGTCACTTTGTTGACCATCAAGCCTTTTTCAATCGCTGTGGAATACGCACATAAACGGCGATGCTTGCTGTTTTCGCGATATACCCAGTGCTTATCCAAGATGAACTGAATGAGGGTCTTTTCAGGCACACCAATCGTTTTGGCGGTGTCGCGGATCGTGAATGTGCTTGTTGTATCTGCAATTGCATCGACGACCTGTGCCTTAGGCTCAAGCAAAGCAACTTGCTCTTTCAGCGCTTGGTTTTCTTCTTCTGCAGCAAGTGCTAACTGGAGAATTTCACGGCGTGACAATTCACGTGGCTGTCCTGCTTCCAGCGCTTTAAGTTTTTGCATTACATGACGGCGAACTGATTTTGATTCGCGCATGCCAATCAACATGCATTGCTCAAGTGTCAGCTCAAAAATTACCGACTCTGTATTGTTTGAATTTTGAACTACATTTTTTATGTAGTTCTCCCCATCCAATTCATCCTCAATTTTTGCATTGAAACTGTTCAAGCGAAGAAGAGGTTCACCCATGCCATGACGAACCTGATTAATCACTTCAAGTAAGTCTTTGCTCGACATGGTTCTGTTTTGTGGTAACATGATCATGTTCATTTGATTTCCTTTTGGTTATCAACGTTAAAAGCCTGATCTCGCACATCAGGCTTTTTCTGTTTGTAGGCTAGACAAATAAACTGCCGCCTCTTTCTCAACTGCTTGTTTAAAAATCGTTAGAGCACTTTGAATCGCATCAACGATTTGAATCGTGTCTGAAAGCTCCGACGGCGTAATTACTCCATCTTCTAGAATGTTGTAGGCATGCTGGTTGATTTGCCCACTCTGAATGTTCACTTGTAACAATGACTCAAGTACGCTGACTTGATGATCTTTTTCATCTGCTTGCTGCACAGGTACAAGCATGTAACCCAATTTGTGTGCCCAAACTTTTAGGTTTGCAGGGTTTTGTGTGTAAATTAAGGCTGCTTCAAATGCCTTTAAGCTTGGTAAATGCATATCCATATTTGGGTTTGCATAATTCAAAACAGTTTTATGTGAAACGCCTAAAACATCTGCGACATCTTTTGGTGAAACGCCTACGGATTGATGAATCATCTTATGCAGTGCGTTTTTAGTTTCTTTACTAATATCCATGTGAATTCCTATTTTTATTCACGTTTACGGGTGAATGTCTTTTTGTGAAAATGGATTAAGCGATACGTTTATGTGGAATCTTCGGATCGCTTTCCAGTAATTTGAATGCCGATGCTTCAGGAACTAATTCACCCCATTGGTAAACAGCCTGACGTGTAATTTTTAGAATTTGTGCGATTTTTGGGGCATTAAATCGAGCTAGAACATCTGATGTTTTCATCTCAATTCGCATAGAGACTCCGTAAACTTAACTTTATTTTGTCAAGAATAATTTACTTAACAATGATTAGCAAGCTTTACAATTAAAAAGTTAAGCTTGCTTTACATTTTAGTGTAGTAACACCTTAGGATTTATCTATGAGTACTCTTCAGGAAAGGATGTCTTTAGCTATAAAAAACTATGAGTCAATTACAAATAAAAGATTCAAAAATATAGATTTAGCTAATTACTCTGGTGTTAGTAGAGCAAATGTTGGTCTATGGATTAATGGACCAACAAAAGAACTAGAAGGCTCTAAGCTACTCAAAGTTGCTGAATTCTTAAAAGTTAATCCTTTATGGTTAGCTGGCGAACGTGCTCAAATGCAACTTACAAATTCTGAGTTAGATAACAATATTGATCTAACTCAAAAAATTACTCTTGAAGGTCGTCCAGTTCCTGTTATTTCTTGGGTTGCTGCTGGGTCATTTGGATCAATTGAAACAGTGCTAAAAGATGCCGAAGTTGATGAACATCTTCCACCTAACAAAGACTGTGGGAAAAATGGTTATGGGCTTGTTGTAACTGGCTACTCTATGTCTCCAAAGTTTGAACCTGAAGATCGAATTTATGTAAATCCAGACGTTCAAACATTTGATTTAAAAACTAATGATCTAGTGATTGTTGCTTGCGCTGGAGATACAGAAGCAACTTTTAAAAAGCTCATCATTGAAGGTGGTGAAAAGTACCTTGAGCCACTAAACCCCAATTGGCCAGATAAAATTATTAAACTAACAGAAGGCTGTCGTTTAGTTGGTAAAGTTGTTGGTTTATATAGGAAAATTTAAATAAAAAGTAAGACATATGTGTCTTATATAAAACAAACTGTGAACCCGACACAGTCCTTAGAATGATCGGGTGGAGAGAAAAAATGCTTGATGAGACTGAAATTAAAGCACTGACAATAGAACTTACTAAGTTCAAAATTTCTAAACTAGAGCAAGGAGCAGAAGATCATAAAATAACTGCTGAATTGCTAATTAAAATCTATCAAGAATCAAAAAATGAGATTCAAAAAGAATGTATAAAATATTTTAAATATCAACCACCTAGAGTTGGATAAAACACTGTTCTTTTAATTAATTTACTAAGCTCTAAAAAAGTTATTGGTAGTTTTTTTATTTGGATCAGATACGTCAACAACGATTTCATTATTAAATATACTTTTAATAATAAACTCCAAGCAACCTCGCCCGGTGCGGGGTTTTCTTTTGTCCATTAAAACATATTTTGAATAGTATAATTTACAAATAAATGTAAATTACTCTTTACATGATTTAATTTGTTAAGTAACCTTTACTCACTGAACAAAAAATGACTCAGTGAGGTCAACCAATGCCAACCGAATATCTTTCTGTCAAATCAAAAGAAGGTCTTGCCATCCCTTTACTTGCAGCAACGATCATCTTTGTTGTTGTGTTCTTCACTTTATGCCGCGCAGCAGATCGTCAGGAACTTGCTGATAAAACCCAAACTACCCAAGCCCAACAAGTTGAGCAGGAAGCTCAATCCCTTTACGACGCTGCCAAACCACGTGGAGACCATTCATGAATGCACACATTCAAACACCTGCCCCAGTGCTAACACATGCACAAATTGCCATTCTTCTTGAAAAGAAAGACGGCGCTGCTTATCAAGCTGTCATCAAGCAAGTTGAAAAACCACTTCTTGAAGCTGCTCTAGTTCAACATCACGGTAATCAAACTGCGGTCGCGCTTCAGCTTGGCATTAACCGTGGCACGTTGCGTAAAAAATTAAAACTTCATGGCTTTCTTAAAGCCAAATAATTTCAGCGACACGGATGTTGCAAGGAAAAGACTATGTTTAAAGAAGTTCCTGTTTTACTCAGAAATATGAAACCACAACAGCGCTGGGAATGGTTTGAAAAGCAGTGTGAAGTTATCCGTGAAGGTGGTGTTTCAGGCCAAGGCGTGAAGTTTTCCAATTATGTCGCTGAAGCATTTGCTTATATGCAAAGCATTAACCAATTCAAATACTGCGAATCTCAAGCAATTTTACACAACATGGCTGTACGTGTGATGTGCTCTATCATTGAACAGAATGATGCCAAGTCAGCCGACTGGTTATATAGCCTACTTGAGATGTGTGGTGATCCAACATATCGAATGTACACCGACCCTCAAGCATTCTTTGATGCTCGACATATACCACTCCCTGAATCTGTCAAAGAGTACCGCGAGTCTTTAAAGCGTGTTCAACAGCATGAAGAGCAAGACAAAGCTCGGTACCAAGATTGGTACAACAAGAATGTTGTGCCAAGACTGAGAAGGGTTTGAGCATATTTTTGCTCGTCTTTATCAAATTTCTAGGATTTTGAGCATATTTTTGCTCTAAAAGTTAGGTGAAGTGATGGATATTAAAAAACTAATTGTAAAAGCGAACATCCGATACTGGGAAGACACCAAGGTAAACGGTGTTGATGACACGCAAAATGGTGACAATGTACCGTGCAAACAAGGTGAATTGTGGTGTCCTGAAATCAATGTGGCCACAGGCGTTATCGAAAATTGGGAAATAGGTAAAACTGCATTTATTCATTACAAAGTAGCTGATTGCTGTGGTTGGCAGCTATTAGATTCAAATGGAAATGTCGTTAAATCCCAAGAAGATGGCTATGTTCCAGACACACTCTCCCCAGCAGCAAAAGGCTATGGTGATTACATCTTCATGAATATTGATCAAAACGGTCAAATTGAAAAATGGAAATTTGACATTGATGATTTTCAGGAAGAAGAAGAATGATTGAATCTAACTTTCAAATCCAACCTGTAGAACTGCCAGATGATCTAGATAGTAACTGGTTTCATCCAGACATTGCGGCACATGACACTATTAATGAAAACTCTGAATATTATACGCAAGAACAGTTTGATCAGCTTCAAGTCAACCTTGGTGTAAAAATATCAATTGAAAGATGTTGGTATGAGGATATTCCTGAAATTCCCGAAGAGGATTATAGTGACTGGTCTAAATGGAAACCTAAACCGCCAACCTCTGATCACTTTCTGATTGCTGCTTTTGACACAGAAGATGGTCCAAGATTGTGGTGGGCGAAAGCACAGGGAGAAGGTCATGAGTAAAGAACGCCCTATCCTTTTCAATGCCGAAATGGTCAACGCCATTTTAGATGGTCGCAAGACTCAGACACGGCGTGTTATGCAACAGCAACCCCCTAGTGATGATTGGACACTTACTTATGTTGTTGCTAGCACAGAAAAAAAACTAGAAGGTAAGCGACATTGGGTTAGATTGAATGAAGCACAGACAACTGAACTAGAGCGAGGCCCTTATTTTAATAAGCCTTATGAGATTGGTGATCATCTGTGGGTTAGAGAGACCTGCATAATTTCTCCAAAAAACTGGTTATCTAGTGATGATCAATTAAATCATAAAGATATTGTTAAAGATTCAGATGGTAATCATCGAGTTGTGCAGTACCTTGCCACAAATTCAGATACAGATGTTCCGTTAAATGATTATAAGTTGAAGAAAACCCCGTCGATCCATATGCCGCGCTGGGCTTCGCGTATCTTGCTTAAAGTTACTGATGTTCGTAAAGAACGTCTGAATGATATTTCAGAAGCAGATGTTATCGCTGAAGGTGGACCAAAAAGTCACTCGAGCATTGATAAGGTATCTCGCACCTGTGGATTCAAAGATTGGTCGCGCTCTTGGTTTGCTCATACTTGGGATTGGATAAATGGCAACGGTGCATGGTCTCAAAACCCATGGGTATGGGTAGTTGAGTTCAAAGTTGTTGAAGGAGCCACCCAATGACTGACTACTGCAACTACTGTTTCGATGGGAATGATGCAAGCGTGCTCCCATATTACGGACTGGCTCCGCATACTAACTACAAGCAACACGGCGTTATTGTTGATACGGTCACTACACCAAAAAGTGAATGGCCTGAAAACTTTGAAGAAGATGAAACTGCACCAGGCACTGGGATTTATACCCATTGCCCTGAGTGTGGGTTTGGTAAAAATGAGGAAATTTAAGATGGCGACAATGATTGATTTAACAAATACTGAACGTCGGGTTTCTACCGCAGAATTTGCAATGCGCATGAATATTTCCGAAAAAGAATTATATGAACGTATTAAATTAGGCACTATTAATACACCCGCCAAAGATGGTCGAAAAAATTATTGGCTTAATAGTTACGTTCTAACATGTATAACTGGTAATGAGGTTCGATTATCAGCATGAATAGCCAAATAAAAAAGGTCGCACTTAAGCG
>NZ_JAKLTL010000021.1:0-28576 GCF_022012315.1 Acinetobacter sp. ME22 | reverse complement strand
CATTATAATGGGCTTTTATCTTCGGGGCTAATATCCAAACTAGTTTTTTCAGATCGCTGATGTGCAATTGCTTCCGTAGCAGCCAATTGAGCATGCTGAATTTGCTCTTTACGAAGTTGGTCAATCTCTTTATGCAAACGCTGGATTTCCCAACGACTTTGGAATACACGAAAAACTTGTACACCTAATAGCAAACCTAAAATTACACCTAAAGCAAGCGTAATTAACACCAATAAACCCACTCTCATTTCAGGGACATGGCTAAACCATAAATCCACAGAAACAGGAGTACCATTTAGCAAAACTAATGCTAACGAATAAATAAATAATATAATTAATACAACAATGAGGATAAAGCGCATAAGCCCTCCTACATGAGCGTTCTTAATTATTCATCCGCAGATTCGTTAACTGCATCACGCAGTGCTTTACCAGGTTTAAAATGAGGAACTGCTTTTGCCGCAACCTCAACAGACTTACCTGTTTTCGGATTACGACCTACGCGTGGTTCACGATGATGCAATGCAAAACTTCCAAAACCACGAATTTCAATACGATTGTCCGATGACAACGCTTCAATCATTTGATCTAGCATGATTTTTACTGCTTCTTCAACAAGAGGCTCAGCCAAATGCGGATTTTTCAAAGCAATACGTTGTATTAAATCAGATTTATTAAGTGCTTCTGTAGTCATCTATGACCTCATTGGTTTATATCGATTTATCAGTCAATTGATAATAACCCGTTTAAATACAAAACGGTAGCGCAGTATACCAATACTACGCTACCGTTTACAGTAATTAAATACAAAGTATCAATTAGTTACACTAAATTGCTACTTTTTTTATTTATTACTTCATTTGAGCTTTGATCAAATCACCAATAGTCTTAGGACCATTGTCTTGACCAGCAGCTGCTTGACGTAAGTTAGCAACAGCTTCTTTCTCTTCAGCTTCATCTTTCGCTTTGATAGACAAGTTGATAGAACGAGATTTACGATCAACATTGATGATCTTCGCTTCGATGTCTTGACCAACTTCTAAGAATTTAGTTGCATCTTCAACGCGATCACGGTTGATTTCAGAAGCTTTTAATTGAGCTTCAACTTCGTCAGCCAACTTAACAGTAGCGCCTTTAGCATCAACTGCAGTTACAGTACCTTTAACCAAAGCACCACGTTCGTTAGCAGCTAAGAAGTCATTGAACGGATCGCTGTTTAATTGCTTGATACCAAGGCTGATACGGTTACCTTCAGCGTCTACAGACAAGATAACAGCTTCAACAGTGTCACCTTTCTTGTAACGACGGATAGCATCTTCGCCTTGTTCGTTCCAAGAAATATCAGACAAGTGAACTAGACCATCGATACCACCTGGTAAACCGATGAAGATACCGAAGTCAGTGATAGACTTGATCGTACCTGAAACTTTTTCACCTTTGTCATGGTTTTTAGCAAACTCTTCCCATGGGTTAGCACGAGTTTGTTTGATACCAAGAGAAATACGACGACGTTCTTCATCAACTTCAAGAACCATAACATCAACTTCATCACCAATCTGAACAACTTTAGATGGGTGGATGTTTTTGTTTGTGTGGTCCATTTCTGAAACGTGTACTAAGCCTTCAACGCCTTCAGCGATTTCAGCAAAGCAACCGTAGTCAGTTAAGTTAGTAACGCGAGCTTTAACGATAGAACCTTTAGGATAACGGCTCATGATCGCTAACCATGGATCTTCACCAAGTTGTTTAAGACCTAGTGAAACACGATTACGCTCTTTGTCAAATTTAAGTACTTTAACAGTAACTTCTTGACCAACTTCAACAACTTCTGATGGGTGCTTGATACGTTTCCAAGCCATGTCAGTGATGTGAAGAAGACCATCGATACCGCCAAGGTCAACAAATGCACCGTAATCAGTAAGGTTCTTGATAGTACCTGTAACTGTTTGACCTTCTTCAAGTTGAGCAAGAAGAGCTTCACGGTCAGCTGAAGATTCAGCTTCCATAACAGCACGACGAGATACAACAACGTTGTTACGTTTAGCATCAAGTTTGATTACTTTGAACTCTAACTCTTTACCTTCAAGGTGAGTTGTGTCACGAATAGGACGTGTATCAACTAAAGAACCTGGCAAGAACGCACGAACTGGACCGATGTCAACAGTGAAACCGCCTTTAACTTTACCAGAAATAACACCAGTAACGATTTCGCCATCTTCAAAGATTTTTTCAAGTTTAGTCCAAGTTTCAGCACGTTTTGCTTTTTCACGTGATAAAACTGTTTGACCCATGCCGTTGTCAAGTGCTTCAACAACAACATCAACAGTATCGCCAACTTGAACTTCAAGTTCACGTTGGTCGTTTAAGAATTCTGCACGGTCAACAACGCCTTCAGATTTAAGGCCAGTGTCAACAGTTACCCAGTCGTCATCGATGCTTACTACAACACCAGAGATGACTGCACCCTTTTCAACGTTTAAATTTAATTCGCTTTCTTCAAAGAGGGCTGCAAAAGATTCGGTCATGTTATACCTGATAAAGTCAACAGTCTTGGATCAGTCAAGGCTGGTTTAGTTACACTGACACATCATCCATAAATCTGATCAAGCGATGTATCAGCTAAAGTGTTTTTGCTAATTGCACATCGATATAATTGACCATTTGCATAAAAACTTCGTCGATTGTTAAGTATGAACTATCAATCACTAAGGCATCTACCGCTGGCTTGAGTGGAGCAACTGCGCGCTCCATATCTCGTTTATCTCGTGCTTGTATGTTAGCTAAAATGTCAGCTATTTTAGCATCCTCACCCATGCTCTGCAACTGTTTTGCACGACGTTCAGCCCTAGATTGTGCAGTCGCTGTGAGATACAATTTTGCTTGAGCATGTGGAAAAACAACTGTCCCCATATCCCGCCCATCTGCCACAAGACCTGGTGTTTGTGCAAAATCTCGCTGGCGTTGCAATAAAGCAGCTCTCAACTCTGGAACAACTGCAACTTTAGATGCAAATGCACCCACTTCTTCTGTTCGAATCACTTGTGATACATCTTCACCATCAAGTACAACCTGAATGCCTTGTGATGTAGGTAAAAATTCGATGTGCAAATTACGAGCAATATTCACACAATCAATTAGATTTTCATGAATCTTGGTGATAAGGTTTTGTCTTTGTAATGACAAACCCAGTAAACGATAGAGCGCTCCAGAGTCCAACAGATGATAATGATAATGTTGAGCAATTTTTGTAGCCAATGTCCCCTTACCTGAGCCACTTGGCCCATCAATCGTAATTACATGAATATTCATAAAGGTTCCAAATGCAAATTTTAATATTTAGGTTAATCTATAATAAATAGTCTGCATTCTGCATGAGGCAAATTCAATCCTCTTTTATTATTTTTAGTGAGAAAATTCACAATATTTTAAGCAAATTTGTGACGATTGTTTTTATTTAAACTTATTTTAAGAATTTTATTTATTAATTTAGATTTAATTATGTTTTTATAATTTAATGTGATGTTTAGCCGATAAAATCAGCTAAACATCAAATTTTTAAAATTAATTACCTGCATCAGTAGGACGAGCACGCAATACTTTATTTGCTTTATTTAACTGCATATTTACAGCAATATTACGTGGTGGAATTGGAGATAAGAACCATTTTTTATACAATTGATCCATTTTCCCAGAACGCCACAAACCTGTAACAACTTTATCTGCAATTGCTTTCATTTTTGGATCATTGTTTGGCAACATAATCGCATATGGATCTACAGACAATGCAGTTCCCACGATTTTATAATCATGTGGATGCCCTGAAGTTGCAATTAAGCCTGCTAAAGTTGAATCTGCTCCAACAAATGCTTCTGCTTTTCCTGCGGCAAGTAAAGCAAATGATTGTGCATGATCTTGACCATAAATTTTATGGATTGTTAAATCTTGACCACGCACACTACGCTTCAAATATTTGTCTGCAATCACGCCTGCTGTCGTTACTACAGTTTTTTTATCTAGATCATCCAATTCTTGTACAGGAGAATTGCTTTTGACCGCCATACGAATCTCAGCCATATAATAGTTGGTTGAGAAATCTACTTCACGATCACGAATGACTGAATGTGCAGATGTTCCGCATTCCATATCAATCTGACCAGATCGCAACATCGGAATACGTTCTGTTGGATTAACTGCTTTGTACACAACGCGCAAATTTGGCATATGTAGATCTTTCTTGATCTCTGCAGCAACATCATTACAGATATCAATTGCATATCCCATTGGGCGTCCATTCACCACATAGGAAATAGGCTGTGATGATACGCGATGACCAATCACAATAGTTCCTGTTTTTTGAATTTTAGCTAATGTATCTGTTGCAAAAGCCGATGTCGCTGACAGAGATAAACCACAAAGTGCAATTGATGTACAAATTTTTCCAAGACCCGATTTCATATTTTCCCTTTATGCTCATATCAATATTTATAATGTCCTTAATACTGACACTCACATTTGAATATAATTTATGAGCGCACAAATATAGGTCATTTCCAACAAATTAACAGTATAATCATAAATTGTATGAACAAAAATAGAGCATAAGATTTTTTAACGAACCAAAACGATGCTTTATTGTTTTTTTTGCGCTCTGCGCTTTTTGAAAAATGCACGCAGCAATGCACTGGCCTGTCGCTCTAGGCAACCATGTTGATATTCAAATACATGATTATAATAGCCATTATTGCTTAATAGTTGTCGAGCGCTAAGCAATGATCCTGCTTTTGGCTCAGATGCAGCAAAGATAACTTTTTGAATACGTGCATGCACTAGTGCCCCCACACACATAGTACAAGGCTCTAAAGTGACATAAAGCACAGCATCGTCAGGCAGGCGATAGTTTTGAATACGTGCGCACGCATCACGCAATGCAACAATTTCAGCATGTGCTGTTGGGTCATGTAAGGTGATTGGAGCATTGTATCCCACTCCAATCACCCTATTTTGACTCACAATAACAGCACCAACAGGAATTTCACCATGCATTTCTGCAAAACTCGCTTGTTCCAAAGCGAGATGCATCCATTTTTCATCATCAGTTGTAAACGGATAGCGCTCAGGTATAACTTCAAATGACATGATATTGTTTTAAAATCGCATTCCAGCTTTCAATGGTTGTGATTGGCGGGCATGCACCTAAAATTCCTTTTAAGCTCAACTCATCATATTTTTGCCATTCTGGTGATAAATCCTTATCCACCAAACGAGCACGAACACCTTCTACAAAATCAGGATGGCGAATTTTCCAGTCCGAGATCTGTTGCTCCAGATCAAAAACTTCATTCCAAGAATGAACATGCCGCCCCCATTGCCACAACAACCAAGTCAGTGCAGCTGTCACAGGCGAACCTTTTTGCAAATTTTCACTGGCTTGGCGCAACCAGTCACTTCGAGCATCACTTAAACCAATAATCGCTTCATAGTCATACTCAAAATGCACACCACGACAGACACTGTGCAACACATCAAGAGAGTTTTGCAAAGGCCCAGCACCAACAGGACGGTGTAGACTATTTAAAGTATCATCAATTGCTCTAAAATCCCCAGCAGGATAATGTTCCCAATCAATACTCATCACTTTTTTTAAGACAACATCACGTTGAGCATCACAAATATGAGTCGCCCAACCAATCGCATATGCACCTGCCGAGGTCATAATCGAACCCGTTAGCCCCGTAAATAGACCAACAGCCCCTCGATCTGCTAGGAAACGCGTGCCACCCACATCTGGATATAAACCAATATTGATTTCTGGCATTGCTAAACGTGAATAAGGTGTTACCAAACGAAATGGTGCTGCCATGAACAAACCAAGACCACCACCCATGACATAACCTTCACCCCAAACTACAATTGGCTTCGCATAATTATGTAATAACAGGTCTAATGCATATTCTTGTTTAAAAAATTCAGCAGCTGTATCCGCTTCATTTTCAAGCACAAGTTGGCGTAATTTACGCACATCACCACCAGCACAAAAAGCTTTAGGTGTGGTTGAATCTAACCAAATCGCTTTGACTGTGTCATCATGATGTAAATCTTCAAATACTTCTCTTAATGCTTTCACAATGGAAAGATCAAGCGCATGTAAAGATTTTGGTCGATTTAAGCGTACAATACGCCAACCATTTTCTGCGTGTTCAACAATAAGGTCCGAATGATACTGCTGAGTATTTAGAGGTTGTGTCATGCGTCCAGCTGCCAGTTTATTGGCTCAATGCCATGTAGTTTCAGATAATTATTGGTCTTAGAGAACACTTTACAACCAAAAAATCCACCACGATTTGCGGCAAGTGGTGATGGATGAGCGGCTGTTAATACCAAATGTTTCTCTCGATTAATTCGTTGTCCTTTACGCTGTGCATACGCACCCCACAGAATAAAGACAATATGTTCACGTTGTTCATTTAACACATCAATAACATGGTCAGTAAAATCTTCCCAACCTTGTTTCTGATGTGATGTAGGCTGACCAGCTTCTACAGTTAATACACTATTGAGCAACAGTACCCCCTGTTCTGCCCATTGTGTTAAATCGCCATGTTTAGGCATATTTAAACCGAGATCTGTGTGCAACTCATGGAAAATATTACGTAAAGATGGAGGTAATGCAACCCCTTTTTGTACAGAAAAGCTTAAACCATGTGCCTGATTGGGGCCATGATAAGGGTCTTGCCCTAAAATGACAACTTTCACCTGCTCTAATGGTGTTGTATTTAAAGCATTAAAAATCAATGTGCTTGGTGGGTAAATCGTTTTCTCTGCAAGTTTCTGTTCACGTAAAAAAGTTCGTAAATGATCCATTTTGGAGCCTAGCAAAAAATCCTGTAATGACTGCTTCCACGAATGATCAAGCTGAACTTTACTTAATTTTTGCTGTTGCTCTGCGGTTAATTCCATATCAAAATACGACTCAATTCAGACTTAAGAAATTTTTACTTGTAATTCAACGGCTGGATTTAAAAATTTTAACCCTTGCTTTAAGTTTTCATACATTTTCGGATCTGACCATTCAGCCTGAACTTGCTCTGAAAACTCAATCTGCTCTAATGCCAAAATGCCCATTTGCGTATTTTCGATATCATCTAAAAAGCTCTGTGCATAACCTGTATCGGTTTCATGTACAATCACTGAATAAACCTCGACATCACCCTCACCATTTTGGGTCTGGGTTGATTTTAGGACTTCTTGAGCTAAATAAAAGAAAATTCGGGAAAATTGCTCTGCCGATGGTGATACAGGCAAGCTAATCCAACGCGCACTGAAGGTTTTACATGCCTGAATGTATTCAGCGCTATCTTGATTCCAAAAACAAATAGCATGATCAAAACTATCAAATAATTCTTTAATCACACCTTTGAGCAAGCCAAAATCATAGACCATTTGTCCATGATCTAGCTTCGAGGCTTTAAGCAATAACTCAACTTTGTAACTATGACCATGAATGGAGCGTTTGCAACGATCCGAGGTACAATTTCTTACAATATGAGCATTCTCAAACTTAAATAACTTACGAATTATCATGGGAGTTATAAATAACAATGAATCTTGACTAGGACAGTCGATTATAGAACAAAAGTTAAATACTGCGGAATAATTTTCATCTCAAGTTGCATTTTACCCACAGATCAGCTTTGTGTATGAGGGTGCTGCAAAGGCAATGCCAAAGCTTGCTCAATATATGCGACTTTTAAACTATCGCGTGATCCCAAATAACGTTGGTAGAAGCTTGAATTGAGTAATACTGCTGCACCATAGGTCAGCGCCCAAATGCCTGCCAAATAATCACGCACTGTCATTTTGCTTTGGATAGATGTCAAATAATCTTCAGTCATTTGAATAATAATACGTAAACGCTGACGACGGATTTGATACAACTGGCTAAATAAAGCATGTACACCCGTACCAGTCATCGAAAGTTTTTCTTCAATGCTATGAAATAGCACTGTCCGTTCAGCATGATGTAAATGATGTAACATAAAAAATGCGACAAGCTCTGCAAAATTTTTACTTGCGTCTTGCAACATGACCAATAACATCTGTTCATTACGCATCAATAACAGCATGTAAAGCTCATCTTTACTTTGAAAATGCTTATATAGTGTCCCTTTGGCAAGATCTAATTCAGATGCTAATGCATCTAGAGTCATACCCGCCTCACCATTTTCTAATAATAATTGTTCAGCAACTTGAAATACCAATTCTTCTCGTGCACGAAACTGTGCTTGTCGATCCATCTTCATTGTCTTGTTTTATTCCACTTAATATCTGATATTGAGAAGATTTTCAAAATTATGACTTGTAATAAATCCAATTTCTTCCGCAGTTAAACCATAAATATCTGCCAACGCACGTGCAACAAAGGGGACGTATTTAGGTTCATTGGTTTTACCTCGATACGGCACAGGTGCAAGATAAGGACTATCTGTTTCAATCAATAAGCGGTCTAATGGTACATAACGGGCAACATCCCGCAGATCTTGGGCATTTTTAAATGAAACAATCCCAGAAAATGAAATGTAATAACCACAATCAAGCACCGCTTTTGCTGTTGCAAGGTCTTCAGTAAAACAATGCAAAATTCCATGTCTTGATTGCTCAGCTCGAATGATATCAATCGTATCTTGCTTCGCCGAACGAGTATGCACAACAACAGGTTTACCCGCGATTTTAGATGCTTCAATATGTCTTGCAAAACATGCTTTTTGATCTGGAATATAGTCCACGCTGTGATAATAATCCAAGCCTGTTTCACCAAAAGCCCAAACTTTACTATCTTGAGCCAGTTCAACAAGATGCTCAACCGTCGCTTGTTGCATAATTTCCCTGTCTTCACAAGGATGTACGCCCACAGTATATCCAACATCGGCATGTCGATGAGCAATTTCTGCTAAAGCCACATGATCATCAAGTGTCACCGATATTCCCATAAATTTGGTGACCCCTGCATCACGTGCTTCTTGTAATGCTTGATCCAAATCACCTGCATATGGTGCTAAATTCAACATGGTCAGGTGGCAGTGCGTATCGGTAAACACATGAACTCCTATTAAATGGTATAACTTGGATGATTGAGCGACAAACTACCCGCCAGTAACTTTTCAGCCTCAGACTTATAATAAGCGCCTTTTTCACCTGTGAGCTGAATGGCAAAACCTTGTGGTTTGGCTGTAGATTGTTTGTAATTCACCCAGATCACTTTACCTGTCAAAGGAATCTTTTGACTCTGCTCAGGTAAGGTTGCCAAGACAAAGACTTCTTGCCCTAATCTAACGGCTTGTTGTGATGGGATAAATAAGCCGCCACCACTTACAAAAGGCATATAACTCGCCTGTAACATATTGCGATCAGTAATATTGGCTTGGATAATCCCGCCCATACGAGGTTGTAACATTATTCTTCCCCTTTATTGAGTGTGACCGACATTCATTAATAGAACAAACATTTGATCAACCAGCAAATTGGTTTGTACATTCTGTTCTATCTTTATTTTACTCTGTTGTAGTACTGCATAAATATCAAAGAGTGTTTCTAGATCATAAAAATCACTGAATACAGTGAAATCTAAATCTATATTTTTTACAGGTTGTTTCAGTTTGACACAAATTAGATCTGACAACAAATATTCAAACAATTGCTGTAAATCAACAAAATTAAGCTCTTTTGCCCATTTTGTTGCATAGCGGATGGGTGAATTTTTATGCTGTACTAAACTCAACCAGTCATTTAAAAACTCTTGACGCCGCTGAATCCATGCTTGCTCAAGCAATGCCTGTGCTTGCAACGGCATACCATTGGCTAAATTTAAATATAATTGAATTTGAGTTGGATTCAAATCAGCTACATGCTGCTGAAGATATTGAGCCGCCTGATCAAATTCAATTCGGTCTAAAGCATAACGCTGTAAACGGCTACGAATAGTGGCAGGTAATTTAAGAAAATGCTCCGCAACCAAAATGATCATCACTCGTTCACCGGGTTCTTCAAGTGTTTTAAGCAGAGCATTTGCTGAAGCTGTATTCAATGCTTCAGCAGGTTGAATGACGACAACACGCCAACCATCTACGGTTTGCTGTACAAATGGCAATAGCTCACGAATTTTTTCAATCTTGATCTGTGCATTGGCTTTTTTATTGTCCTCATCCGTACTAATCAACACATAATTGGGATGAGTATCTGACTTCAACCACTGACAACTCCCACACTGCCCACAAGCACCTTGTGACTGTTTGTTCAGACACAATAACCATGCCACGAAATGCTCAACAAAAGCATGCTTACCACAACCTTGCTTACCATAAAACAATAATCCATGACCTAAATCAGGGAAACGCTGTGTAAGCATGCTCCAAATTGGCTGCTGCCATGGATAAACTGTACTGTTGGCAAGCTCAGGTTGTGAATAAGTATCTGACATCATTGAAATACTGAAACATCCAATGCATTTAAACGATCTAAATCTTCTTGAGTATCGACACCAGGAGGAAGATTAGCCTCAGCAACTGCAATCGCAATACGGCGACCATTTTCCAAAACGCGAAGTTGCTCCAAGCTTTCTAAACGCTCAAGTTGCCCCATATCCCATGTAACATACTCTTGTAGTAACGCAACTCGGTAGGCGTACAAACCCAAATGACGATATGCACTATCATGTAAATGCTCAGATTTATGTTTAGCCGCATCACGATCATACGGAATTGTTGCTCGGCTAAAATACAACGCTTCGTTGTATTTAGACATGACAACCTTGACAATACTGTCACGGCGAAACTCTTCTAGTGCATGAATCGGTTCGCACAAAGTTGACATCGAACACTGTGGCTGATCTTCTAAAAGTTGAGCAACCTGCTGCACCAGCTGTGCTGGTAATAGTGGCTCATCCCCTTGTACATTAACAATAATATCTTGAGCATCCCAGCCTTTGATTTTTGCAACTTCACTCAAACGATCTGTTCCTGATGGATGATCAGGTGAAGTAATCACAACATCAATGCCTTCTGCACGACAAATTTCAGCAATGCGCTGATCATCTGTTGCCACACATAAATCGTCAAAACCATGTACTTTTTTTGCCTGATCAACCACGCGTAAAATCATGGCACGACCATGAATTTCCAAAAGAGGCTTACCAGGTAAACGTGAACTTGCATAACGTGCAGGAATAACAATATGCTTCATAATCAGACCTTTGTAATATTGATGTTCAATTGTCGTAATTGATCTTCTAATAAACTGTAACATGCAGCGGATAAAACTGCTTCTACAGGCAACACCCAAATATCACGATCAATGGTGATGGTTTGTTGTTGCAGTAGCATTTTGATTTTAACTGCATCCTTTTCTGTGGTAATCATCGGTGCAGTATCATCAAACTGTAAATCTGACCACTCATAGGCATAATGATCAGCAAATTCATGCTTCTTAAAATGATCTAATCCAATACTCTTTAGGCTGTCATAAAAACGCTGAGGATAACCAATCCCAACAACAGCATGATAATGCAGCGTTGAATCAAAAGGCTTGGTCTGTTCAGTCGCCTGATTGAGTAAATAAGGCTGCCCCACCTGCAAATGCATATGTGTTTTCGCTGTTGGTTTTGCAGAGTGTTCTATCACCGTTGCTCCCTGTAAACGACTAACAGGTTCACGCAAATAACCTTCTGGCAGAAGTTTCTGATTGCCTAAACCACGATTATTGTCGAGTACAATCCACTCCAGTTGCCGTGCCAATGCCCAGTGCTGTAAACCATCATCACTAATAATCAGATCTAGAGCCTGATGTTGAAGCAGCAATTCAATCGCCTGTTGACGATCTGGTCCTACAGCCATAGGTACATGTGTATTTTGTACAATCAGACAAGGTTCATCGCCCACACAATCGGCCGAAGAATCAGGCAAAACCAGTGCAGGGAAAGGACCTGTTCCCCCATAACCACGACTAATAACACCTACACGAATGTTATGTTGCTGTAAAAATTTGACCAACTGAATGAGTAAAGGCGTTTTTCCACTACCGCCGACTGTAATATTCCCAATCACCATCACAGGAACAGTTGCATGATAGGTTTTCTTGAGACCCGTGCGGTATAGCTGTTTGTTGAGTTGAAATCCACAACGATATAAACAAGACAATGGGCGTAATAGCATCAACCAGCGAGATTGCTTATTCCAAGCCTCTTGGATTTGTTGTGCCACGCCCATTGATCATTCCTCAAAATTACGTTGATGCAACTGGAAATATGCACCTCGTTTTGCCAACAACTCAGTATGCGAGCCTTGTTCTAAAATGCGACCTTTATCCATGACAACAATCATATCTGCATTTTCAATGGTGGATAAACGATGCGCAATCACAATAGTTGTTCGCTGTTGCATGGCTTTTTCAAAGGCTTTTTGAATAAAATGCTCAGATTCGTTATCAAGTGCACTCGTGGCTTCATCTAAAATTAAAATCGGCGCATTTTTCAAAATTGCACGGGCAATTGCGATACGTTGACGTTGACCACCTGACAAAGTTAAACCCTGAGCACCCAATACCGTGTTATAACCCTGTGGCAATTGCATAATAAAGTCATGTGCATATGCAGCTTTTGCTGCCGCAATAACCTGCTCATCTGTGGCATCTTGCAACTGACCATAGGCAATATTGTCACGCACACTTCGATCAAACAATACAACTTGCTGATTCACCATTGAAATCTGACTGCGCAGACAATCCAGTTCGATCTGTTCGATTGGAAGATCATCCAGTAAAATTTTTCCTGACTGGATAGATTGAAAACGCACCAATAGATTCACCAATGAGGTCTTTCCTGCACCAGAACGCCCAACCAATGCGACTGTTTGACCTGATTTCACTTGCAAATTTAAATCATGAATCGCATGTGAACCATCTGGATAAACTAAGTTTGCATGCTCAAAGCAAATGTTGCCTTTCAACTGTGGTTTTTGAGTGCCTGTATTTTCTTCTTCCTGCATATCAAGCAAGTCAAATACCGAATGAGCCGCAGCCAAACCACGCTGCAATTTTTCATTGACTGTAGTGAGATTTTTAATCGGCTTACTGAGCATCCCCGCAGCTGTAATAAATGCAACAAACTGAGCTGAAGATGTATCCCCCAAAATTTCAGGACGTAGCGCAATCCACATGATAATTGCCATCGCAATCGACATGATTAACTGCACGATAGGGGTGTTTAACACATTCACAATATGTAGCTTTAAACCACGTTTTAAGTTATCACTAGAGCGATCATATAAACGTTGCTGCTCTAACTCTTGCGCACAAAAACCTTTTACAACAGCCTGCCCCAAGATTGACTCTTGAACCACATGGTTAACATCACCCATGGTGTCTTGCACTTGCGTTGACAACTTACGCATACGCTTAGCGGCTTTACGCACAACAAAACCAATGATCGGTGCAAATACCAAAATAATAATCGAGAGCTTCCAGTTTTGATAAAACAGATAGCCCAATAGACCAATCACTGTCAGCCCTTCTTTCAACAAAATCTGTACAGATTCAGAAGAAGCAGCAGTCACTTGTTCAATGTTATATAAAATTTTAGATGTAATATGACCACTTGAATTTTTCAGATAGTAATTTGAGGGTAAGCGCAATAACTTTGCAAATACCTGCTGCCGCATCCGAAAAACCAAATGGCGTGAAATCACAGCCGAATAGTAATCACCAAGAAAAGACCCGACGCCACGAACAAAAATCAATAAAACAACCAAAAATGGAAATAGTGCTGTTTGCTGGGTATTTTGAGTTTGGATTGCATTAATCACAAACTCAAGAAGCTTAGCAATCGAAACTTCTGTACTGGCACTTAATGCAAAACCAATCAAGACCAGTAATGCATATCCCCCATAGGGTTTTAAATAAGTCAGTAGACGAAGATAAACTTTCAGGTCTTGGTTCACTCATAACCTCGAGTTGGTGCTTTGGTACTAATATTAATGTTGACAAAACCAAGTTGTCCTGCAACATCCATCACACGTACAACATCTTGATGGGTTGCTTTGGCATCCGCAGCAATCACAAACATCAAATCACGTCGTCCATCGGCAGCCTGTTTTACTGCCATTGATAAGTCAGCAGTATCTTGACTGGCAAGCGCCTGCCCATTCACAGAATAATGGCCGCTTGAGTCTACCATGACTTCAATTTTATGATCGTACTGTTTTGGTGGAACGCCCTGTGCGTCGGGTAAAGTCAGATTAATACGGCTTTGCTGATAAAACGTCGTTGACAACAGTAAAAACACCAAAATGAATAACAAACAGTCAATCATTGGGGTTAAATTGATGTGAATTTCCTCAACGCGCGAAGCTCTTCTGAATTTCATGCGACATCCTTGGCTCGGTCATAATCATGCTTTTTTTGACGTTGATAAAAAAGCTTGGCATGAAAAAGCGTTGCCTGCTGTTCCAACTCAGCCACATATTCTTGAACCACACGCTGAAAATAGCGATAGGCAATTAAAGCAGGAATTGCAACCACCATCCCCATTGCTGTGGTAATTAAGGCTTTTGAGATTCCCGGAATCATCAGGGTTGGGCTTACATTTGAACCAACATCGATCACTAGAAATGATTCGATAATCCCAATCACTGTACCAAGTAAGCCAAGTAATGGAGAAATCGCACTAATTGTTCCAAGAAAATTAATATTTTTTTCTAAATAATGAATTTCTTGTGATGCTGCTGCTTCCATTTGTGCGCGAGCAAACTGGTCATTTTCTTGCTTAACACTTAAGCCTGCAAATAAGACCTGACCCAAAGCAGACTGGGTCATTTTTGAATCTTGCTGCAAGAGTTGAGCAATCTGTTGTACTTCAGTTTGTGCAGTTACTGTCAAATCTTTTGGCAGAACTGATGCACGGCGCAAGCGAACAAAACGCTCAATACTAATGGCAACGGTAAATACCGAACACAACACAAGTGGCAGCATAAGCCAACCACCTGCTTTAAAGAGTTCCCACATTATTCTAACCCCAAATATTATTCATTATTTGCCAAACAAATATTTAAAATGCCATCTAGTTCATCAAGTGAATGATAATGAATGACCAACTTACCTTTACCCTGCTGGTTATGATCAATGTGTACATTGGCATTGAAACGCTCAGAAAGTCTTTGCGTTAATTGCTCTAAATCGGGAGATGGCTCAGCTTTGGATTTTTCGGTTTTTGGTGCATTAAAATCACGAACCAGCTGTTCAGTTTGTCGAACTGACAAGCTCTTCTCAATCACAACATCAGCGATACGTTCTTGATCTTTTGCTTTTAATGTCAAAATTGCACGGGCATGCCCCATGTCTAAAATGCCATTTTGCATTAATTCTTTGACAGGCTCAGCCAGCGTCAATAAACGCAACAAGTTACTAATCGTTGTGCGTGCTTTACCAACTGTATCGGCAATTTCCTGATGACTTAGACCAAACTCATCATGGAAACGTTGCAATGCCATTGCTTGATCAATCGGATTTAAATCTTGGCGCTGAATATTTTCAATCAATGCCAAAGCAATCGCAACCTGATCATTCAGGTCACGTACAATTGCAGGAATTTCGGTCAATCCTGCAAGTTGTGCTGCACGCCAACGACGTTCACCTGCAATAATTTCATACGGATAGCGTTCATCATCGACAGGACGAATCACAATTGGCTGCATGACACCATGTTTTTCAATTGAAGCGGCTAACTCTTGTAGTGCTTCTTCATTCATAAAACGGCGAGGCTGATATTCCCCACGTTTTAATAGATTGACATCAATATTTTTAAATTGACCATGATCATGAGATTGCTGTTCGATTTTGAGTTTTTCTTTTTGAATCGAACCAAGCAAAGCGTCTAAACCGCGCCCTTTTGCTAAACCGCGTTTTCTTACGCTCATGCTGACTGTCCTTTTTTGACTTTGGTCTTTTTCATTAATTCAGTTGCCATTTTCAAGTAAGCAACTGCACCTTTAGAATTCTTTTCAAAGAAAATCACAGGTAATCCGTGTGCTGGCGCTTCAGCTAAACGGATATTACGAGGAATCACAGTTTCATAGAGTTTTGAACCAAAATACTGCTCAAGCTCTGAAGAAACATCACGAGTTAATGCGTTGCGGGCATCGTACATGGTACGCAACACGCCAATGATTTGTAATTGCGGATTAAGCGCCTGCTGAATACGATCAATCGTTTGAGTCAAATCAGCCAAACCTTCCAGTGCATAATATTCGCATTGCATTGGAATAATCACACCTTGTACCGCTGCCAAAGCATTGACTGTAATTAAGCTCAGACTTGGCGCACAATCCACAATAATAAAGTCAAAAGAAGCTTCAATACTTTGCAAAGCATCACGTAAAATAAATTCACGCTGCTTCTGTTCTGCAATCGCCAGCTCAACCCCTGACAAATCTCGGTTTGCCCCTAACAGTTTATAACCGACTTCTGTTTTACTGATCGCCGTTTCAATTGGAACTTCGCCAAGCAATACATCAGTGATTGAGTAAAGCAAGTCATTTTTTTGTACCCCAGACCCCATGGTGGCATTGCCCTGAGGATCCATATCCACCAGCAAGACGCGCTTTTTCAGGACTGCCAAAGATGCTGCCAAATTGACTGCGGTTGTTGTTTTACCGACCCCACCTTTCTGGTTTGCAATCGCAATAATCTGAGCCATGTTAAAACCCCAATCCTATTAATTTTTCTGCAAAATAATCAAATGACGTTGTTCGTCTAAACGCGGCACTTTTAGCTCAATAATTTGTGTTTTAAATTCTTTTGAATATTCAGTAACTTCTTCATTTGGAATTAAGCCTTTCATGGCACAAATATAACTACCTGTATGCATATATGGTTTTGATGCTTCAATAAAGTCAGTCAATGAGGCAAATGCGCGACTGGTAATCACATCAAATGTTCCAAGTTCACGAATGCTGTCTTCATTTTCCACACGCGTTTGCACAGCAGTGACATTTGGCAGTTTTAAATCAGCAATAAATTGCTTCAAGAAACGAATTTTTTTGCCATTTGAATCGAGTAATACACACTCACGCTCAGGTTGACATAACGCAATGATCATGCCCGGCATGCCACCACCTGTGCCAATATCCAATAACCGACCTTCTGGCAAAGAAGTTAAAATACTTAAACTATCAAGCAGATGCTTCACTAGCATCTCTTTGGGATCACGAATTGCAGTCAGGTTGTAGGCTTTATTCCACAACACCAGTGCATCTTGATATTTCAACAATAGATTCAAGGCATTTTCATTCAGGTCAAGCCCTAATGCCTTACTGCCTTGTTTTAATTCCTGAAAAAAAAGATGCATGTCAAAACTCGTCCGTTAAAATTAGGTGAAGTATACTGATTTATCTGCCAAAGCATAGGGTAAAATGCTTAGTGAATACTCATTTAAGCATATTGTCCCTGACGAATTTGTCGATCAAGATCGGCTAAACGTTCAGGTGTTCCGACATCAACCCACGCAGCAGATAATTTTCCAGCTGCAACACGCCCTTGTAACATCGCATCCTTCAATAAAGGCGCTAAAGGACGTTTGCCATCAGGTAAATTTTGGAACATTTCAGGCGAAATCACTGCAATACCACTATAAGTTAAGGCTTCACCCTGCTGATTTTGCTCAAAAGTATACGCCTTTTGCGCATATAGAACAAAATCTCCCTGAGGATGCTGAATTGGATTATCGACCAACATTAAATATGCAAGATTTTGTCCTAGCTCAATATTGAGTAGCGGTGCAAAATCATAATTCGTCCACACATCACCATTCACTAAAATAAATGGTTTGTCACCCAAGAAAGGCAAAGCGCGAATAATGCCACCCGCTGTCTCCAAGCCCTCACCTTCATTTGACCAGTGAATCGTGACCCCAAACTGTTCGCCTGTGCCTAACGCAGCAATCAGCTTCTCTGCCAACCATGCGGTATTGATGACAATTTCAGTCACACCAATTTTTTGCAATTTTTCAATGTGCCACACGATTAAAGGTTTGTCGGCGACTTCAAGCAATGGCTTCGGTGTATGCAAGGTTAAGGGACGCATCCGATTCCCTAAACCTGCTGCTAAAATCATGGCTTTCATGCAGAGACTTCCTGATACTGACCATATTTCTCAGTAAAACTTGGCATTACACGTTGTTGCATAAATGCAATGAACTCAGCCAATTCTGGATAGGCTTGGCTTTCAGTGAGTACATACCACATCACACGTGGCAAATCTTTCAAATAACCCGACTTACCATCACGCTCAAACAAACGCACAAAGATGCCTAAAATTTTAATGTGACGTTGTAATGCCATAAAATCAGCATCGCGTTTGAACTGTTCAAAGCTACGATTTTGTTTAGCGACTTCAGGAAGTAAATTATAGAATTGTTCAAACCACTGATAAACATGCTCAGGTGACCACTGCACATAAGCATCACGGGTGATTGAGATCAGATCGTAAGTATCCGCACCAATCACGGCATCCTGAAAATCAATCACACCAAGATCGGTTTCATTGTCTAATTGCATCAAGTTACGGCTATGAAAATCACGATGCACAATCACTTGCGGTTGGTTTAATGCGGCTTTTGCCAACGCATCGAATGTCTGTTCAACCAATGTCTGTTCAGCTTCAGATAACTGAATATTGAGCGCTGGAAACATCCAGTCAGTCAATAAGCGCATTTCCGTCATTAGCTTATCATAAGAATATGCAGGCAATTGCTGCGTACCATCTATCGCTTGTAGTTGAATCAACTGTTTAAAGCTTTGTAAATAATAATGATCGACTGTATCTGCATTTAATAAAGTGGATAACAGCACATCACCAAAGTCTTCAAGCAACAAAAAGCCTGTGTCTAAATCTTTTGCAACGATATGTGGAACACGTACCTGATGCTGATCTAAAAACTCATCAATACGGACAAATGGAGCACAATCTTCTTTTTCAGGTGGTGCATCCATGAGCATAAATGATTTATGATCTAAGGTAACGCGTGCATAACGACGGAAACTTGCATCGCCTGCTAAATAGCTGATTTCAAATCGATCCGAACGAAGGACAGTCGTTAACCATGTTTCTATCAATTGTTCACGTTGTGTATTCATTTGCAAAATAATCTAATACAGGCTGAATTTTTGAAGTCCTAAGTGTAGCCACTTATAGACTTTTTCTCTATGATGCGACAATAATTAATTGCAAAAAAGCATACTTGGTTAAAGAGACACATGAAGCAACAGTTTAGATTTAATCCCTTAGCAACTGCAATTTTGACACTCTTGTGTGGCAGTTCGATACAATCAAGCTATGCTGCATCTTCGGATGCCGTATCTTCTGTGGACAATCAACAGCTCAAGCAGCAGCTCAATGAAAGCTATCCTGGGCAGAATTTTTTCCAACAATACTATGTCAGCAAGGATAGCCCTGAAGCAAAAGAGCACGCACCAAACGCTCAATTTTCACCTTATTGCCAAGGGGTTTGGGTCACACCAATTCAACCAAACACCAAAGCACCCGATCCCAATAACACAACAACAAACATCACGGCTGACTATGGACTTTATGATCCAAATGGTGAATCTGAACTAAAAGGCAATGTGATCATTGATCAAGAAGGTCGCCAAGTTCGTGCAGAAAATGTCACGATTGATAAAACTCAAACCATCGCACATGCTCAAGGTAATGTGCAACTCGCTCAAAATGGCTTGGTCTCTCAAAGCCAAAAAGTAGATTATAACCTTAAAGAACAAACAGGTAATTTAAGTGATAGTTTCTTTATTGCTGAACAAACTCATGCACATGGTCATGCCCAAAACATTCAACGAGCATCCAGTTCTAAAACCATTTTAGAAAATGCCAGCTATACAGCCTGCGCTCCAGGTAAAACACCTGACTGGCATATTCAAGCCAAAAAAATCGAACTGGATCAAGAGTCAGGTCGTGGAACAACACGTGATGCAACACTATATGTTAAAAATGTTCCCGTTGCTTATCTACCCTACTATAACTTCCCAATTGATGACCGTCGCACCACAGGCTTATTAACACCAACCTTTGGTTGGTCAAGTAGTGAAGGCTTCCAGATTTCATTGCCTGTCTATCTCAATCTTGCGCCAAACTATGATATGACCCTAACGCCTCGTTACTTAGGTACGCATGGTGCAATGCTTGAGGGTGAGTTTAATTACAAAACTGCAAATTTTGGTGAAGGAACAATTTCTGGTGGCTATTTACCCAATGATCCAGACTATGACGATCAAGACCGTAAAGCCCTACGAATTACCCATGATTGGACAATTAATCCTTATCTAACTGCAAATTTTGAATATAACTATTTATCTGATATTGACTATATTGATGACATTAAAAACGATCCCAATATTTCGACAGATTTGAACCAAAAACGTCTCGCCCAAATCACGTTTGCAAATAAAATCCCGGGACTAGATGCAAGCTTAAAGGTTGAAACTTATCAAACTTTAGATAAAACCATTTCAGACTCAGATAAGCCTTATTCACGTTTACCACAATTCTTACTAAACTATACCACTCAGAATCCTCAAGGCTGGCAATTTGAGTATCATAATGATAGTGCTTATTTCCAAAAAGACATTAATGATGGTAGTGCTTTAGCAGAAAGTGGAACACGTCTATATAACTCAGCTGCTGTCCGCTATAACTATCGTACACCTTGGGCATTTGTGATTCCGGAAGCTTCTGTACGCAGCCTAAATTATTTTTATGATCAAAACTCTCAAGCACAAAATCCAGGTGGCTCTGAAAATAAAACCGTTGTCGTACCACAATTTACATTGGATACAGGCTTAAATTTTGAAAAAGAAGGTAAATATCTACAAACCTTAACACCTCGTTTATTCTATGCTTACGCGCCTTATAAAAATCAGACAGGTTATCCAAACTTTGATACGACTACAGCTTCAGTCAGTTATGATCAATTGTTTAGCCCATATCGTTTTTATGGACATGACCGCCTAGATGACAATAATTTTATGTCACTTGGAGTAAGCTATAGTTTATTTGACCAAGAAGGTTTAGAGCGCTTAAAAGCTGCAGTCGGGAAAAGTTTTTATTTCTCTGATCGAAAAGTCACTTTGGATGATGATGACACAATTCAAACGAATAAACAGTCAGATCCTGTCTTGTCATTATCAAGCCAAATTACCAACAACTTTACCATTGCCTCAAATGTGGCATGGGATGATAGCTCGATCTCACAAGCCAATTTCCAGACTTACTACACATCCAAACAAGGTACGATTTATAACTTAGGCTATTACAAACGCAAAGAAGTCAATAACACCCAGCTCACTTATGATCAAGTTGTTGCATCTTTGATACAACCTGTAAAAGACAACTGGCGTATTATAGGTCACGTTCAGTATGACCTTGATCACAGCTTAGCTCGTGAAATTCTCCTTGGGGTCAATTATGAATCATGCTGTTGGGCTGTTTCTGTGTATGGTCGTTCTTACTACAACGATCTTGATGACGTGACCCAACCTGATGTAAAACGTAAAAATGCGATTATGGCAGAATTTACATTAAAAGGACTTGGAGCCTTCAACAACAGACTGGCTTCCTTACTTGAACAGCGTATTGTCGGCTTTAACAAATCTAACCAATCTTGGACACAATCTGAATGAAGAACCAACAACTGACCCGTTTCTTTAAAGCAACAGCGCTTGCACTTCTGATTTCTAGCTCAGTTCCAGCGTTTGCCTCAACAAGCGATGAAGTTGTAGCTGTTGTTGATAATAGCGCGATTTTACGTAGTGACTTAGACCAGATGACAAGTGAACTTGCTCGTCAATTACAGGCACAAAAACAAGCTCTTCCACCACAAAAAATTTTACAGCAACAGGCTTTAGAACAAATCATCTTACGTCAAGCACAGCTTGAATTGGTAAAACGTTATGGCGTAAAACCAAGTGATGCAGCCCTGAACGATGCTGTTTTAAAATATGCACAACAAAATGGTGTGAATAATCTTGCTGACTTTCAAAAGCGCCTAGATGCCCAAGCACCTGGCACTTACGAGATGGTTCGTAGCCGTATTGGTCAAGAGCTTGCTATCAATCAGCTTCGCCAACAACAAGTCATGTCACGTATTAAAATCAGTGATCAAGATGTTGAAAACTTCTTAAAAACACCTCAAGGACAAGCTGCTATTGGTAGTCAAGCACATATCTTGCATCTTCGTGTGTCAGCGACCAATAATCAAAATGACATGCTAAGCTTACGCGCAGCGGCAGATCAAGTAAAACAAGATCTTTCTCAAAGCAATGATATCAAAGCAATTAGTCAAAAAGATTCTACAGCCGAAATTAAAGTGGTTGGTGCAGATATGGGCTATCGCAATCTGTCTGATATTCCTGCAGAGCTTGCTGCACGTGTAACAAGTCTTGACATTGGTCAGACAAGTGAACTTATTCCTGCTCAAGATGGTGTTCATATTCTTAAACTTCTTGATCGTAAAGCGGGTGATCAAAAAGCGATTGTGACGCAGTACCACGTGCGCCACATTCTGATTCAACCATCTGAAGTGTTAAGTCAAGAACAAGCCAAACAAAAAATTGACAGTATTTATACTCGTTTAAAAGCAGGTCAAGACTTTAAAACGCTTGCATCAGTTTACTCAAATGATCCTGGATCAGCAGCGAATGGCGGTGATTTGGGTTGGGTCAACCTTGGAATGATGGTTCCCGAATTTGAAGAAAAAATGAAGGCAACGCCAGTAGGACAACTCAGCGAACCCTTTAAAACACAATATGGCTGGCATATCCTACAAGTCCTTGATACTCGTCAACAAGATATGACAAAAGAATATCAGGAACGTCTGGCTCGCCAATATTTAGGCGAGCAACAATTTAATACCGAACTTGATGGCTGGTTACGTGAAACACGTGCCAATGCTTATGTCGATATTAAAGACCCAAGCCTAGATAAGAAGAAAAATAGTCAATAAGTAAAAAATAACCCGAATAATTTCGGGTTATTTTTATCTGAAAATAAAAAAACCCAGCGATAATTGCTGGGTTTTTTTAAATCAAAAATTAACGATTGTTTTCATCATCTTGTGAATCGTCAAATTTTGCATCATTCTCAAAACCTGATGCTTGACCACCGCCAAAGCCACCTTGGTTACCACCGAAGCCACCTTGACCACCGAAGCCACCTTGACCACCGAAGCCGCCTTGACCACCAAAGCCGCCTTGACCACCAAAGCCACCTTGACCACCAAAGCCACCTTGACCACCGAAGCCACCTTGTTGACCGCCGAAGCCGCCTTGTTGACCACCACCAAAGCCACCTTGAGCACCACCGCCAAAGCCACCTTGAGCACCGCTCACAGGTGCGCCTGCTGGACGAGGGTTACGTGCTGGAACAACTGTTGAAATTGCATGTTTGTAAACCATTTGGCTTACTGTATTTTTTAATAAAACCACATATTGGTCAAAAGATTCGATATGACCTTGCAATTTAATACCGTTTACTAAAAAGATAGAAACAGGAATACGCTCTTTACGAAGCGAATTCAAAAAAGGATCTTGTAAAGTTTGACCTTTAGACATGTCGTTACTCCAAAAAAATAAAAATGTAATCAGCGCAAAAACTATCTTTAATTTTTTAAATTTATAAAAAAGATAGTTTGCAAATTTTGCTTTATCTGTAACAGATACGCAAGTCTTCTTGGGCCTGCTTTAACGTCAAAAAAGTGGTGAATTTGTGATTTTCTCTTAATGAACGTAACCAAGTATATTGACGCTTAGCCAATTGTCTTGTAGCAAATAGAGCTTGCTCGCGCATTATACGCTGATTATCGTGATTTTTGTCACTATTTAATAAAAAATTGAGCGCCTGTCTGTATCCAACACAACGCATTGAGGGAATATTTTCGGTCAAATCGTATTTATCAATTAATGATTCGACCTCATTTAAAAATCCAATTTCCCACATTTGATTGAGTCTTTGCTCAATTCTTTGGTGTAATTCTAACCGATCTGGGAATAAAGCGTAATTATGAAATGTGTAACGGTATGCTACATTCTTGGGCTGCTGTGCTTGGAGTTGTGTAATCGCTGTTCCAGTTAGACGAAAAACCTCTAAAGCACGAATAATCCGCTGTTTATCGCTGACTTTGAACTTAGCACTTGCTTCAGGGTCAACACGGCACAATTCTTGATAGACATTTTCCCAGCCTAAAGCTTCAGCTTGCGCAACAATTTGGTCACGTACTTGCTGATCTGCACTTGGAAGCTGATCAGATAATCCTTCAAGTAATGCTTTGAAGTATAGCATCGTACCACCAACCAAAATGGGAATCTTGCCTTTGGCATGAATTTCATCAATCAAGCATGTTGCATCTTCAACAAATTCAGCAGCCGAATACACCTGTAAAGGCGTAATAATATCAATGAGATGATGTGGGTATTTCACCTGTTCTTCCTTGTTTGGCTTGGCTGTACCAATGTCCATATCTTGAAAGACCAAAGCAGAATCGACAGAAATGAGCTCAAAATTCCCTTGCTCATACAGCTCACATGCCAAAGCAGTTTTCCCACTCGCAGTTGGGCCCATTAAATTGATGACGGGCAATGTATTTGGCATGTAACGCTACTCTCCTCGAGCAAATAATTTATCTAGTTGAGCCAATGGAAATGCACGCCATGTTGGACGTCCATGATTACATTGGCTGGCAAATTCGGTTTGTTCCATCTGACGCAATAATGCATTCATCTCAGACAGACTGAGTTGGCGATGTGCACGTACCGCACCGTGACATGCCATACCTGCAAGCAGTTGATCACGTTTTTGCAGTAGCCCCTGCACTTCGTCATTTGGATCTAAATCATTGAGTAATTCAGGAATCAATTGGGTGAAATCAGCTTTCTGTAAAATCGCAGGGACACCACGTACAATCGTTTGCTCATCGCCATACTGATCCAGTTCTAATCCCAAACGCTGTAATTGCGGTTTAAGCTCATCAATCCGCATGGCTTGCATGCGACTAATCGAAATCACTTTAGGAATCAAAAGCTGCTGCGATGTCCAAAATTCTGGCTTATCCCAAGCTTGCTTCATTTGCTGCAACAAAATCCGTTCATGGGCTGCGTGCATATCCACAATAATCAGACCTTGAGTATTTTGCGCCAAGATATAAATCCCATGTAGCTGTGCAATCGCAATTCCCAAAGGATATTCATCTTGAAGATTGGATGAAGCACGTACATTTTGTTCAGACTCTTCTTGGCGTAACGGCGTTAAATACGTTTTTAATGCATTATTGACTTGCGGAGTTGCCTGATAACTCGCTGTCGTTGCACGCTGATATTGCACAGGTTCAACTTTAGCCTGATGAAACTCAGTCATTAGCTCAGTAGTAGAGGACTGCGTTGGTTCTGCTGCTTGTGGTTGATTCGCTGCATATTCAGCATATTGATGCAGGACAAACTGTTCCTGAACTTTCGGCTGCGCCAACGCCACAGACGGACTCATGGCTTGTGCTAAATCAGCACTGGCGGTTTGGAACTGAGCTAAGGTGTCTTTGGCATAATGACGTACAAATTCATGTACTTCACGCTGATTTAAAAAACGAATCTCATGCTTGGTCGGATGCACATTCACATCAACATTTTCAGGCTCAACTTCTAAAAATAGTAAATAGCCCGCATGTTGATGACCATGCAAAATCCCATCGTATGCCATACGTAGTGCATGCGAAATGGTTTTATCCTTCACAATACGCCCATTCACATAAACGTATTGCAAATCTGCTTGAGCACGCGCATCTGACGGATGCCCCAACCAGCCACTTAAACGCATGGAAATACTTTCAGCATCAATCCAGTAGGCATTTTCGGTAAATGAACGACCTAAAAGCTGCTGAACACGCTGAAAACGAAGTTCTCCACTATCGGCAACAGGTAAATTGAGACGAATCTGATCATTATGTTCAAGCACAAAACGAATATCAAAATGTGTCAACGCCAAACGGCGCACGACTTCTTCGATATGACCAAATTCGGTGCTTGGTTTTTTTAAGAATTTACGGCGAGCAGGCACATTAAAAAATAAATCCTGCACTCGGATCTGTGTGCCTTGATTGCTGGCAACAGGTTTGATCTCCTGAGAATCAAATGCCGTACCATTCACTTCAACTTGATACCCAATCCCTGACTGATCTTGGCTACTCGTCAGGCTTAAACGCGATACCGCAGCAATAGAGGCGAGTGCTTCACCACGAAAGCCTAAACTGACAATCGCCTGCAAATCTTCAGAAGTCTGAATTTTACTGGTGGCATGGCGCATCACCGCCAATGGTAAATCTTCAGGATGAATCCCTGAACCATTATCAATGATTTCAATCAGGGTACTTCCGCCCTGTGCAACACGAATAATCAGTTCAGTGGCTTGGGCATCAATCGCATTCTCAAGCAGCTCTTTCACCACAGATGCAGGACGTTCAATGACCTCACCCGCAGCAATTTGGTTGGCAAGTGCAGGATTAAGCGTATGAATACGCCGAATTGCAGCATCAACCGACATTAAATGTACCCTGAATTTGATTTAGCGTTTGCTGATCAGACATGGTCAACACAACCGTACGTTCAGCTTCATCATCTTCGCTTTTTAGAATTTCAATGGTTAAATCCGCATCTGGAATTTCATTTCCACCTTTGCTCGGCCATTCAAAAATAAACAGCGCATTGGGTGTTTCCAGATAATCTCGGATGCCCATAAGTTCCAATTCATATGGGTCATTTAAGCGATATAAATCAAAATGGAAAACTGCACGCTCACCAATTTGATAAGGTTCAACCAAGGTATACGTTGGGCTTTTTACTGCCCCTTGATGTCCAATTTTTTGTAATACGTAACGCGTCAGTGTGGTCTTTCCTGCACCCAAATCACCAATTAAATAGATGATGCCTTGTGAAAAATGGGCAGCCAAGGCATGTGCAAAGCGCTGCGTATCTTGTTCAGAGGCTAAAGAAAGTTGCAAGGTATGATTCATAACACTGAAAATAGTCAAAAATGCTGGGCTTATGATAGCATTGCACCCCATGAAAACCTACCACCTGTTGCGTTCGTTGCGTTATGAATAAACCTGATTTCACTCCACCGATGCTTCATGGCACGTTCTTATTAAAATAGATAATATTTATTATGTAGATAAATAGATGTAGCTAAATCAGAGTTGCAATCAGGTTGCAATCGGGATAGCTTGTCATTAAAAATGATTGCTTTGAAGCTAGTGCTAATCAAGATTGTAAGCTTTCTCCATCAAACTCACTAGGTTAAAGCTCTACATCAATACTCAAAATGCCATAAAAATATGTGAAAATAAATTATGAAAGCAGATATCAAAGAACTTCTTGAAGAGATTTTCCCACCTTTCCCATTAGGAGATAACCACTCTCTATTTGAATGTGATTTTTTGGATTCGGAGCGTAGATATTTTGAAGATGTTGATGATGATTACTTATCTCGACGCGGATTATCAGAAGAAACCTTAATTCTTAAATACCGCCCCCCTTATTGGCCTGAATTTTATTGTAAAGTTGGCTTAGAAGCAATTCGTTCACGTAGTAGAGCGCAAGAGGGGATCAAAACATGGAAAGATGTAGGTTATGAATATTTATACTACTTTGGAATAAACTGTTGGCTTTTAAGCTCCGAGGGCTTTAAGTTTTTTCTACCTGCTGCATTCTACTATTTTCTATCAGCGGGTGAAGATAAACCTTATTATATGGATTTTTTTATTTTTAGATTTGACTCTTCTCAATGGGAAGAAGATTGCGATGTTTTTAATGATGATCAAAAGAACTTTATTCGTGAATTTATAGAAAAGCATTACCCTGATTGAGCACACATCTAAGAATTAGTATTGAATAAGCCTTTCAAGATAGATTTGTGCAGCATACACGTTAAAAACAAATAAAAAACCGCATATAATATTTCTATTATATGCGGTAGTAGACTCAAATGAGTCTCAAGCAGTTAAATTTTTCTACAACGTCTCATTTTGAAGTCAATGATTAATCTATGATATTCCCTAAACAGTAAAAATTTAAAAATCTCTTACTGCTCCATAAACAAAGCTTTTTCAGCCACCCGACGATTCACCAATCCCTGAATTCGCTTACCATTGTCAAATACCCAACGGTCAAACTGGTTCGCAGCAGCAGTAAAGTTGGACTGATTCAGCAGTGTCAGTAAGGTGCTTTTGACAAATGCTGTTTCACCGACGTTGTACACAAAGCTGGCCAAGGCATCAAACTGGTTTTGAGTCACATGGATCTTGATGTATTTATCCAGGCATTGATCCACCCATTCACAATCATTCTGTAACCACAGTTCAGCCTGACCTTGTGTACAGCTATCCCCTTTCTTGACTGCCTGGCCATTTGGGTACTTGATCGTGCCATAGCCAATCGTCCAGACTCCACCCGTATCCAGATATGCCGTGGTACACAAGCCTTCTGAT
>NZ_JAKLTL010000020.1:0-33861 GCF_022012315.1 Acinetobacter sp. ME22 | reverse complement strand
CAATCACTCAATCACTCAATCACTCAATCACTCAATCACTCAATCACTCAATCACTCACTTTAGACTATAGTCTAATGATCGTTTCAGGTCGGGATTTTTATAAGCTTTACTGAAGCATGTACGCACATAAAATTGATTTGCGTGGGTAATTCTACTGATCTATTCAAGTAGAGTGATTGGGTTACATATCTGCAAGTCGTTCCAATTCCTCACGATGTTGTTCAATCACTCGCTTTGCAGCTGCACGGACAACCCGATCAAGCTCTTCAGGTGTTGCTGCACAAATTGGCTTAGCCTTAATTACTGGACGATTGACAGTGCTTCGACCATTTAGCCTATTTTCTAGAATTTCTTGGAGCGAATAAACTTTTTCCATATGGGCATCTCGGTCTCATAATCAAAAAATTATATGCCATTTTATTTGAATCGGCACAATTGAAATGAAAATGGCACTATTGCAAATAGAGATCTGAGCTGATGATTTTCCCTTTAAAAATTACTTAAAGACCGAAAACTCTATTCATGAGATACACTTCACCCTGAGGCTGACCATAATAAAATGATGAAGCCTGTCCTTTACGGAGTGCTCGCATCACTTCAATACCTTTGATTGTGGCATAAGCCGTCTTCATCGATTTGAAGTCTAACGTCGCTCGGATGATCCGCTTTAACTTGCCATGATCACATTCGATCACGTTATTTTGTTATTTAATTTGCCTGTGCTCAAGATTAGGTGGACATTTTCCTTCCCGTTTTAACCGTGATAAAGCACTTCCATATGTCGGTGCTTTATCTGTATTGATCACTTTGGGAATCTGCCACTTCTTTACATTCTTTAAAATTTTTCCAAGAAAACAATAGGCTGATTTGATATTACTTCTAGAAGAAAGATAAAAATCAATGGTATAACCACGTTGGTTGACTGCACGATACAGATAAGACCACCGTCCATTTACTTTCACATAAGTTTCATCAATATGCCATGAGCTCAATTCTTTAGGATTACGCCAATACCAGCGTAAACGTTTTTCTATTTCAGGCGCATAACGCTGAACCCAACGATAAATCGTGGCGTGATCAACATTCACACCATGTTCAGCAAGCATTTCCTGAAGTTCACGATAGCTAATGCCATATTTACAATACCAACGCACGGCCCAAAGAATGATTTCACCCTGAAAATGTCGACCATGGAAAGGATTCATATACTGAACTTTTAGCTAGATGATTATTTAATTTATCATCTATAGCTATTTGCAACAGTTAGCCGATCAGCAACGTATCAAACAACTGGCACATGACAATATTATTGTTTTTTGTACTAAAATTTTTCAATTATTCAGAAAATATTTTTAGAATAAATCCATTATTTTGTGGTTTAATTGGATAATTAAAGATTAAGATTTAATATAATGGATTTAAATTTCATAAAACCTGAAGAAGTTATCACACTTATCGGTGAGCGTTTGCGTAAGCAACGGCTCTTTCTTGAGATGTCTCAAGCCGAGGTTGCAGCACGTTCAGGGGTTGGTGTGAATACCGTTTCTAATCTAGAAGCGGGTCGAAATGTATCTGTTGAAAACTTAGTCCGTATTGCAATGGTTTTAGGTCGATTACACGAACTTCAGGAATTGTTCCAACCACAGCTGAATAGTGTTAATGATATTTTACGTTATGAAAGCCAGAGTAAACGCCAGCGTATTAAGAGGAAAGGCTAATGCTCAATAAACTCAATGTTTATTACAACGGTTGGGGTGAATCTTGGCTGTGGGGAACTTTAATTAGCTCAACAGCCACGACAGGACGACCCATCATTTCTTTTGAGTATAGTTCAGAAGCAATACGTAGCGGTATTGAGCTGTCTTCTTACCTCTTACCATTAAATGGTCTTCCACTCAGACAAGGCTTTCCTGCGCACCATATGGGGCTACCTGGCCCAGTCTATGATGCTTTACCAGATGGTTGGGGCATGTTGCTGATGGATCGATATTTTAGAAAAATTGGAATGAATCCGGCTCGAATCGGCCCTTTGGAACGTCTGACTTATATTAGTACACATGCAATGGGCGCCTTATCCTTTGAACCCTGTGTAGCAGAGATGCAAGCCTTAGAAAATATTCCACTGCTGCAATTGGCACAAGAAGTTCAAGAAGTACTTAAAGGGGAGGGGGGTGAATTTCTACAGCATTTGTTGGTCATGGGTGGCTCTCCACAGGGAGCAAGACCCAAGGCGCTGGTTTACCGAGATCCGGTCAGCTTGGAGTTTTCAACTCAAGCTTCTGATCAACACGAAGCCTGGCTGATTAAATTTCCTGCTCAGCAAGAACATCCTGAAGTTTGTGCCATTGAAGCAGTCTATGCAGAATGCTTGCGTCTGTGTGAAATCGAGACCCCAGACACCCATTTTTTTAATTTGCCTAATGGTTTAACGGCTTTCGCTTCTAAACGATTCGACCGTCAAAAGGGTATGCGAATTCCAATGCAAAGTTTGGCCGCATATACCGGAGCAGATTATAAAGTTCCAGGCAGCCTAGACTATCGCAATTTCCTCAGAGCGACATTGATGTGTACGCAAGATGTGAGGGAAAGAACCCATGCTTTCAAACGCGCTGTATTTAATGTGCTATTCAATAATCGGGATGACCATACCAAAAACTTTTCATTTCTTATGACACAAGATGGGCAATGGAAACTGGCTCCAGCCTATGATGTCACTTTCTGTGAAGGCCCTGGTGGTTATCATCAAATGGACATTATGGGAGAGGCGCTCAATATTTCCCGAAATGACATCCATAAACTTGGTATTTCAGAAGCTAATCTCACTGCACAAGAAATCGACGAGATCATCTTGGATATGCGTGCAATTGCACTGCAATTTAGTCAGATTGCAGAACGCCTTTACCCGAATCAAATTCGAAAAGCTACCCTACAGATGATTCAATCACGGATACAACAGAATATTGATTTTTTAACTGAAATTTAAGCAAAAATACAAATAAACCTTATAAATGTCATATTGTTAGCATGAGTACGATTCGGATTTTTTTTGTAATTGAGAGCTTGTTTTTTCAATTTGTCATTTTCATAAAATTTGGGCTGGGCTATTCAACTCCTGGAGCAATTTTAATGCTTTTGCGAAATCTAAGATTCATCGTTTTTCTCTAACATGCTTTTTAAATATAAATATCAATCAAATAAAAAACTTCGTAAATCATCTTCATTTTTTAATATCTTTGATTCCTCCACTCCATGAGCACGAGCCAATGCAATACTGGACTCTACGATTGAAATATTAGTATTTAAGTCAAAAGCTTTACTTCTTAAATCAGCAATCTTTTCAAATTCAGTATTAATTTTATTTACGACATTTATATAAACTTGGCCAACCTTCGCTAAAAAAAGTTGCATAGAAGCTTCAATCTTCTGTGCTAGTTTCTTATCTTCACCTAATAAAATTTCACATACAAACTTTCCTGCGATTGAACCAATGACAGTGCCTAAGACCGGTATAGGGATAAATGTTTGTCCTGCTAGGGCAGCAAGACCAACACCTGCACTATCAGCACAAACAAAAATTGCATTCATTTGAAACTCTTCGAAAGTTAATTTCCCTTGGTAAAAGTCATGTACTAATGAGCTTACTCCTTTTGATGCAGTAACAAATGCACCGGCTAAGGGAGCAGCTAACCCCGCACAGTTAGTCAAACCATAAACTGTAGCACCAGTTACACCGGCTAATGCGGATGCTTTGGCTGTATCTAATCCAACTTCTTTCCAATCTTCTTTAGTTAGCTCACCCTTAAATAAATTTTTTCCTTCATTTTTATATTTGAGATATAAAGAGGAACTTAAGGCAATAGCACCACCGACAGCTGCAGCAGTTCCAGCTGCTTTTAGCCCTTCTGTTAAGTTGGCTTGATGGTTATCGTGAATAATATCCTTCAGTTTTTCATTTTGTTGTTCGAGGTCAGCACTGTGCTTATTTAATGTTTCATGTATTTGGCCTTGTTGAACTTCAGCATAATCAGATACTCCAGGCCGAACCACTTCATTAAATGGCTGTCCAGACTTAGTTTGAATTTCTTCAATTTTTGCTTGAACAGAATTGATAGTCTTTTGACTTAAACCTTCAATGTATTCACCGCGATGAATTTTAGAAATCAATTCATAGTGATCTTTTGGAATATGATAATAAGATCCGTCACGACCGAAGTTTTCATATTTGTCCATATGCTTGAGCACATGATCAAGGTTATTGCCCAAACCGTTAATAAATTTTGATTGAACCTGAATCCCATCAATCAAATAATCTTCGGGCGCAGTGCGTCCTACCCCTTCAAAGGTGGCTCTGATAGTATCACCTGCAAGAGCATCTCTTGCATTACGAATACCTACTTCAACATGTTCGGCAATTTCTCCATGTTTAGTAAGGTCGCTACCTAAAATATTTTCAGGTGTACCAATAAATTCTCGGACTTTATCGACATGCTTCATTGAATTAATAAAGCATTGATCCTGCAAATTAAGTTGTGTAATTTCGTCTTGCAGTCGAGCAACATTAATGCCATCGACTATGGCACTAGAAATCTGATCTTGTACTGAAGTTGTTTGCATTAATATTGCCTGATGATTTAATTAAATTAAAGTTCAACTTTCTTTTTCATAAGTAGACATAGGCTTTCTACATGATTTTTCAATGAAATCATAAGCGCTTTTTGGCCGCCATCTAGTTGATTATAATCAAGTGTGGTGAGTGTTGAATCTAGCGTTCTTAATAGAGATTGCATTCCCACAATATGCTTCTGTGTCTCTTCCGTAAGTTTTTCCACTTCTAAGGACGCGGCTTTAAATTGTCTATTTAGAACTTCGATTTCCTTTCTTTTTTCATCAGCTTCTTTAGCAATTTTCTCATTTCTACTACGTGCAAAAAGTGCACTTCCGACTAATGCTGTACCACCAATTGCCCAGCCTACTGGTCCTGCAAGTGCCAATAAAGCATTACCTGCAGCCATACCACCACCACCTGCAGCAAGAGCTCCCCCACCTAACCAAGCTAATGCTGCATTAGTAGCTGCAGCACCACCTAAAGCAGAAATGGCCGTGCCCGTAGATGCTGTGCCAAAAGTAGTTGCAATTGCCATGGCTGCAGTAGGTGCAAATGCAGCAACACCAGCGCCAGCAGCAACACCAGCTCCCGCAGTGCTACCTGCTTGTAGGTCGACCAAGCGAGCATTTTCTCGAATCTTCTCTAAGATGTCGTTAAAGACTTTAAATTCAGCTTTGTATTCAGTAAATGTTTTATCAAATTCTTTAGGCTTATTCGCAATTGCACTAAATAGGGCCTCAATTTTTGAAATAATTTTGTGGGCATCATTTTTTCTGAGATTCATTAATTGCTCAGACTTTGAACCTACTTCTTGCCCTAGGTCTTCATAAATCTTTTTAGTATTTTTAAATTTATCGATAGCATTTTTTTTTAAATCACCGTTTAACATTTTGTACCCTTACATATTTATGTGATTTTTGTGAAGTCTGTTCTAGCTATATATTATTTTTTTTATCAGAATTGTAATTCAATATTTTTGAATAATTTTTTAATATTCACATTTTAGCTTGTTAAACAGGCTGAGTCTGGTCCACCGGTAGCTATCCTTTGTCGTGAACATTGCATGATCAATGCTAGATGCTATAAATGGCGTGCCAAATATGGTGGTATGGATAGATAGTTGATGGCACGGCTGAAAGAGCTGGAAACAGAAAATACCAGACTTAAAAAGATGTATGTGGAAGAATGATTAAAGGCAGAGATCACTCAGGAAGCGATAGCAAAAAGTGGTGAAGACATCTCACCGACGTCATTGCCAACCATGCCATTGGCATTCGTTTGGCTTATAGAACATTTACCGGAGCCGATTATAAAGTTCCAGGCAGCCTAGACTATCGCAATTTTCTTCGGGCAACATTGATGTGTACTCAGGATGTGCGGGAAAGAGCCCATGCATTCAAACGCGTTGTGTTTAATGTGCTATTCAATAATCGGGATGACCATACCAAGAACTTTTCCTTTCTTATGGCAAAAGATGGTCAGTGGAAACTGGCGCCAGCCTATGATGTCACTTTCTGTGAAGGCCCTGGTGGTTATCATCAAATGGACATTATGGGAGAAGCACTCAATATTTCCCGAAATGACATCCATAAACTCGGTATTTCAGAAGCCAATCTAACTGCACAGGAAATTGACGAGATCATCTTGGAAATGCGTGCAATTGCACTACAGTTTAGTCAGATTGCAGAGCGGTTGTACCCAGATCAGATTCGAGAATCTACCCTACACATGATTCAATCACGGATACAACAGAACATTGATTTTTTAACTGAAATTTAAATGCTTAGACGTCAGCACTTCAGGCTATTATGCTTGTATGCTTGGCGGAAGCGAAAGGTTTACGCTACTCAGAAATATACTGATTTAAAAGTTGTATATTGGCAGCACCATGCAGGATTGGGAGCACCTTCATTAATTCATAACATGTATGGTTTGGGTTACGGTATGAATGAACGTAGTGTTGGAAGTGGAAGAATGTTGAGAAAGCCTGGTTTACGCAGTGTATCAATTAAATATTTGAAAAAAGTTCTTTACTTATTTTTTTGATGCGATTAGATTTTACACATAAATTATTGTTGGCTAAAAAAGCCAAGGAAAGATAGCTAAAAAAACCTACCTAAATTTGAGCACGTGCAATATTGCATTGGGCCCATAACTATATAACCAAGTTTTAAATTTAATCAAAGTGGCAAATCTAAAGAATTATAGATTTTGTTTTTACGTCTATTTTTATGGATTTGTTTTTTTATATCTATTTTTTATGGACGTATTTTTATGTTTATTTCGTACATCCTTTTTTGTATCAATTTAATTTCGTATATCAATATTTTTGTTGACTTTATACAGAATGTTAAATTTTTTATTAATTTGATTTCGAATAGCCATCTTTTTATTGATCTGATTTCGAATATCTATTTTTTATGGATTTAGTTTTTTTATGTCTTTAATTATTAAAACCCAAGCAAATGGGCTTCATCAGCACGAAGCAAAAGCGATTGAAAAGATTCGAGAAGAGTTCAGTGTTGAAGATGAAATGCGAAAAATTAGTCCTTGGTATGGTTATGCAGGCTATACCTTAGTTGATTCGATTTCAAAAAAAGAGGGGGAGTTTGACTTAATCTTAGTTACCAACAGTGTCCTAATTGTCGTTGAATTGAAAGACTGGAATGGTAAATCGATTAAGTCTGCCAATGGTAATTGGTACATGGATGATCGTGATATGGGGGTGTCACCTGTTTCTGTGACACGCCAAAAACAATTCATCCTTGTTAATAAGCTAAAGGGCCTCAAAGATAAATTTAAGGGCAACCCAGGTTTTGTTCCAAGGGTATATTTCTTTGTTGTAATGTGTGGCAAGGTGAATTTTTCAAATTTGCCTAATGATGAACAAAAGCATGTCATCAGCCTTGATAAATTCTTAAAATTTGCCAATAAAAATTCATTTAATAAAGAGTTTAAGCCGCATCCAGATGCCCAACATCTTTATAAAGATTTCGATTTAATTGACAAAATTTTTGTGCAAAAAAGTACACCACTTAAAAAAATCATTGTTCAAAAATATAAACAAGATGATGAGCTTCTAAGTCACCCTAAAAAGTTATATACCGAGTATGAAGCCACTTCAACTATTTCACGCTCTGACAAGGCAATAATTAGACAGTGGATGTTTTCAAATTTTCAGGAATTGAGTATTCAATCTCCTAAAATGAGATCAGCATTGTTAAATCATGAGCGAGTTATTAGTGCTGAATTTAAGCAAAGTAGCCATTTGTACAATACGGCACTTGTTCCATTAATCATGCCAGAAGAGGATCAAATCACTCAACAGTACAATGAATTGGTTGAATATCGTCAAAGTCATCTTAGATTTAACGATTTTATTACTAAGATCTCACCTAATTTGAGTGAAGATGATAAGTTGAATTTAATTCAGATTTTACTAAGCAAATTTTCTGAAATGCACGTCCTTGGTATCTCTCATGGGGATATTAATTCGCATTGTATTTGGATATCGCCTCAGAAAGATGTAGCTATTTCACATTTTTTTACATCAGACTCTAAAAATATAACTAATAATATTAGTGATTTACAGCCAACACTTGCTTTTGTTGCAGATGGTACGCAATCTAAAATTGCTAATTTGAAGGCATTTAAAAAAGATGCATACATGTTAGCTGTCATGGCATGGCATTTGTGGTCGAATATTCGCTTAACACCAAAAGCCTTAAACAATATATGTGTTAATAGTGACCATTGGTTAGCAGATTTAGTGAGAAAGGCTATAAATCTTGAAATCGAAGATGCTAGCCAATTGCTTAGAGAGTTTAATACAAAGCGACCTGTTCAAGCAGTAGAGTTTATAGCGGATACCTCATTTTTAAATGAATATATTACGTCAGAAAGGCTGAATAGATTATATCCAGAAGATGATGAAATTTATGAAGATGATGAGAACGATATTATCTTATATCGTTCAGGTGACTTATGTGTCAAAGAATGGTTCGATGTTCATGTAAATGAATTTTCATCTAGCGATATTTTAAAATATCAGCACTTTTTTGAGCGTATTAAGGAAGCTAATTCTCAAAACTTATCATATTTACCAAGCATAGAAAGATTTGGTATTTCATCAAAATCAAGATCGTTATTTCTAGTTAGCAAGTTCGTTGAAGGTATAACTGTTGACCAAATTGAAAGTACGAAAGAATCAAGATTATTGTTGGCAGCTAATTTGATTGAGGCCATCATCCATCTACATAAGTTAGGTTTGCCAATCGGAAGAATTGACCATCGAAGCATCTTGTTCAATCTGGACGATAACAGTTTTATTTTTAATGACATTATTGATATTAATGAATATCTAGATCACGAAAGTGCGTATTATCCCTCCTACATTGATAATCCCACAAGTGAACAGTGTCAAAATTATGCAATTATGAGACTGGTGTGTGAAATTCTTGGATTTGAAATAGGAAGTGATAGTTCAGAATTCAAATGGGTTAGCGATACTGTAAATATAGAACTTGAAGAATCAGAATATCCTTTAGGGGATTTAAGCCGCTTATTAGAAAGTATTGAAACTGAACAAATCCACGGTGATACTCCGACAATACGTATTCCTGTACCTGATAAATTTACAGAGCTGAAAATTTTTGCAGACAATAAACGTATTTATGTAGCATTAGAAAAGGGACGTAATGCAAATGATATTGTTGTTAAGATGCAAGGTATTGGAGGTTCAATACATTTTATTCTAGATCCAATGAGTAAGATGATATGCTTCGTAACGGGAGTACGTGAGTCAGATGTTGTTCCGCACTATGTCATAGATCAGGCTGTGCTTGAAATAAATGTAGCTCTTGATATTCAACATTCTGTAGGTAGACCAGAATATACTGAGCTATCGGAATTTCTCTTTAAAATTGATGAATTTTCAACAGCTATTAATGATGCCCTTCAAGAGCAAGCTAACGATCAAGATGAAAGTATTGATATAATTACTAATTTGGAGTCATCTGAAGGCTTGATGGTAGATCAACAATTGCTTACGCAAGAAAATCAACCTCTAGTAGAAAATTCTTCAAAATCCATAGATATTAAAAGCTTAAGCGATGATACTCAGAAACTAGCTGCTCTAAATATTGATACTAAGAAACTATGGAAAGCAATTTTAGAGACTGAGACTGAGGCATTACCATATATTGTCTTGTCACAACCATTACATTTGGTTGATAGCAAAATCTATATTGCAAGATATGAAGATGATAATGATGTATTAGATAAATTTCCTAAAGATTCGCTTATCAGCCTAATATACAAGACTATTGATTTTAATGGCGAAGATAGAGAGTTCCGAGTAGGTGATATTGATATTCAGAATTCACTCGCAGGTGAGTTAAGAGTTAAAGGTGTTAAACATGCCGATAAAATTAAGGTTGGTGAGGTTCTATATTTAAGAACGAAGGCTGATAAATCTTCATTCTTGAAACGAAAAAATGCGTTAGAGCAGATTCTAAGACGACAATCTGATATTCCGAACTTGGTTGAATATTTCGAGCCTAATTCAGAAATTAATCCGATCCACTATGACATTACTGTTACTGATCGGGACTTTGAACGATATGATCAATATGACCAGCAAGGCGAGGTCATTGTTAGTCTAAACAATCTTCAAAGAGAAGCTTTCAGAAAATTAATAAACTACGGACCAGTTTCAATTTTACAAGGTCCTCCAGGAACAGGTAAAACTGAATTCATTGCGGCATTTGTTCACTTTCTTTTTGAAAAACAGAACGTCAATAATGTATTAATGGTCAGTCAATCACATGAAGCTGTTAATACTGCTGCTGAACGCATAAGAAAACACTCGCAAAGACTAGATACACCTCTAGAGATAGTACGTTTCAGTAACAGAGAGAATGCAGTATCTAATAATCTAAAAGATGTATTTTCTGATTCAATCATATCGACACATCGCAATTTATTCTTAGCGGAAATGGAAGAGCGAGTTCTTTCTTTAAGTCAGTCGATAGGTGTTGATAGAGATTATTTAGCATGTGCTTTGTTTTTAAAAGTGCATCTGTTTGGCCATTTATCTAGAATGTGGGTATCAACAGAATCAGAAGATAATAAATTAATTTCAAAAGATGAGTGGAATAAACTTTCCGCGAAACTTATTGAAAGACTCAAGGATTATTCAAAGGAATTGCATACTTCACTATTAGGATGGAATAGTCGTCAGATCTTAGATCGAGAAAATCAAATATGGGAGATGCTGGACGAGGTTTTCGAGGTTCAGGGTAAGTCCGCGAATAACGCTAAAGCCCTCGTGCAAATTGCTTTCGACTATGATCAACTGATTGATAGTCCCAATGCTAATTACGAAACATACCTTTCTAAAACTAGACAATTTATCTGCGGTACCTGTGTAGGTATAGGACATCACTCTATTGATATTGCTAACCAATCATTCGATTGGGTCATTATTGATGAGTCAGCGAGGTCAATTTCTTCAGAGTTAGCAATTGCTATGCAATCTGCTAAACGCATTTTATTAGTTGGAGATCATAAACAATTACCTCCATTATATTCACCTGAACATGCTAAAGCCCTTGGTCGAAAGTTAGGATTTACAAAAAACCGTATTGAAGCAAACTTAAAAAGCGATTTTGAGCGATTATTTAATTCACCATATGGTAAGGCTGTACAGGGTAAGTTATTAGTTCAATATCGGATGGCTCCAGCAATCGGAGAAATGGTTTCTGCGTGTTTCTATGATAAGGAATTAGTAACAGGTGTTATTGAGCCTCTAGGTAAGCCTTATCAAGAGAAAATGGTTCGAGTCGTACCAAATATATACCAGCAGTGTTCAGTTCAAGAATTACGTTCTACTGTTACATGGATCGATACGTCTGAAAAATTTAGTGATGGTGTTGGAACAACTTTCTTTAACAAGCATGAAGCTCGTAAGATTATTAGCTTGTTAGAAAGAATTCATGCAGATGAGGAGTTACTAAAAGAGTTAAAAGAGCGATCTAAGCCTAATGAGCCTCCGATTGGCATTATATGTATGTATGGTGAACAAAAGCGTTATTTACGTAAGCAGTTCAATTCTAAGTCTTGGAATGAAGAATTTAGATCATTAGTAAAAATTGATACTGTCGATAGTTATCAAGGGAAAGAGAATAGAATCATCATTCTTTCTATAACCCGAAATAGCCCAGATAACAAAATTGGATTCATGAACATGCCAAACCGAATTAATGTTGCATTATCTAGGGCAATGGATCGTTTAGTTATTTTTGGTGCTTCACGTTTATGGAATATGCTAAAACATCAAGAATCACCGCTTGGTGAAGTGCTTAACTATATCAAAGAGCATTCAAGCGATAGGTCTCGTTACCAATATATTGCTGATAGAAAAGATGAATTCAAACTAAATGCAAATATCAGAACAAATACAGGTCGAGGTATCAGTCATGAGTAATTATAGCATCCCATATCATGATGTTGATATTTTGATTCCGGCACAGAAGTTTGAAATAAAATTCAGTTATACATCAAGCCAAATGCCAAAATTTATTGATTCAATGATTATGCGGTTACTGCGTATTAGCCCGATGTCGGTCAAAAACATTGCAAATTTTTTGGGTATGAATCAAAGAGAGTCACGGATAGTTTTAGATCAACTGATTACAAATAACGAGATTGAACTTAAACAGGATGGATTATTTCATTTGACGAACAAATCAATGAAATATTTCACTACTGTGGATTCTATACCTAAGGTTGCATCGATTTTGGAGCATACACATGGTCTAGTTTATGAGCTTACTAATTTTAATTACATTGCTCAGAAGCCTGATAATAATATGTACGGCTTAAAACTGATTGCTTCAAGCAAACATGCGGCAAATAGTGAAAGCATTGTTCGAGATAGATTTCAGAAGCAATTTTACCAACTTATTGAAGACGATATTATCACTCTAAAAAAAATGGATGGTAGGCCTAGTATCTACAAAATGGGTACTGTGAAAAAGGTAAAAGAATGCACTGTGCGTAAGTCTCTAGACCTTAATATAGATGCTCAAGCCGATCCACAACCTATAAAAGTTTTGGACTCTATAATGAGCGATGAGCTTAAAGATAAGACCTATCAGGCATTAGGACAGAGTAAGAAAGGTAATAATATTCGAGATATAGTTAAGAGTCTTGAGGGCTTTGAACCGTTAAATTTTCATCAATATTTTAAAGATGGTCGTTTTTTGGCACAAGTTGCATTATTTGATAGTTTAAATCCTATAGAGAGTAAAGTAAGTAACGAAAACCACCTCTTTATTGGACCTTGTTATAGTCAAGGTAATTCAAAACTGATATTGAATAAAATCAAAGAAATTCTTGCGAAGAAACAAGATATCAATAATATTTACTGGTTAGCTCCAGATGATGCATTTTGGGGTAAATCTCTTAGATTCAATACATTCGTTGGTGCTTTGGGGCAACTCAAAAATAAACAAAATACTGAAATACAGCTAAAGTGTTTCTTACCGATGTCAGATGAGCGAGATCGTGTTTCCATACACAATTATCGAAAAATCATTGCAAAAGACCATCAAAAATATTTTTACGGTATTAAAGAAGGTTTGCTTGATGGTAATTTTGAGATCATTGTAGTTGAAAACGAATTTGCTGTGATAATTCTGCATGTATTGGATTCGGAAGCCGATTACTTAACATCATTTCCAGTAGGTTCGATTAGTTATGATAAGGTCTTGGTCAATAATTTAGTTAGTTTATTTGAGGCCTGGCAGCGCCCAAAAGATGAAAATGGAATTAGTTTTGGTCCAATGTTTAAGAAAAGCGATTAATAGGTAAAGAAAAATTACATCATTTTTTTAATTGTACTAGCTCAAATTTAACCTGACAGGCACACTAAAAAATGGGTAATTGTCAGATCGGGTTTGAGCTAGTACAATTTAAATAACCCCATCGAATTTGATGGGGATTACGATTATTTAATAATATAATAAGTTTCTGCATGTAAGGTCTGTTTGATGATACATGCTAACTGACCTAATACAGAATTAACGCGAGAACTAAGTGCAGAATAATCTAGGCTTGGCTGAACTAATACAATTTCTATAGTAACATCATAAGTTCTATACTTTTTAATAAGAGCATCTAAATCAGACATGTCACCTAATATGAATCGGGTTTTTCTAGTTTTTTTATAAGTATTATTCTCTCTAGTTTTTAATTGTTTTAATGCTTTTATTGCATCAGATAACTTGTCACAAGTCGAAAGGGTTTGTTGAACTAGTTCATTCACAGCTTCAATAGAAGACTTTTCACCAATAGCATATTTACAATGATATAAACGCATACATACTTTCCTCTGCGCTTCATCAATCCAAAATCCCACTAAATCGGCTAGTTCATTACTGCCATCATCATAAAACAAAATATTAGGTCTGTTTTTTTGAGATTGAAGTAATTCAATAATTTTACCTTGAACAGAGTTTTTAACTTCTCCAAACTTCCAACTTTCTTTATTCGTGTCTACACCAGTCCAATCCAATTTTGTTACATTGCCCTCAACTAATGTATAAGAGTATTTTGTCCTATAACCTATTTTTTCATTTAGGCTAATTACCTCAAAGCTTGAAGTCCAAGCAAAAAGTCCAAGTTTTGTTGGTAACTCTTTAATGAAATCCAACTCACAATTAAGTTTTATTCCATTGCAAAATTCAGAAATTAAAGTAAATCCATCAGCTAAATTATATGTATAATTTAATATACAAAAATAATCATCTTCAAAATATAATTTTATGGAAAAATTTATTTTTTCATTTTCTGTCTTAATACTTACAATCTCATAAAAATTAAAATTTAATATTTTAGAATTCAGCTCACCTTTAATACGTATCAAATTAACAGCTTTAGAAATTAAATCTACAGGAGATATAGTGAGAATGTTAAAGTTTTCTAAATTTTCGACACTAAAAGGTTCAAGCATATTATTAACAAATGAGTTAACAGGAATCATATTATTATGAATTTTCTCATATAGAGATTCACACCATTTGACCCATTGATATACATTAGCGCTAGACATTGACCATGTAATACCCTTCCTAGAGCATCCTAAACTGGCTTTTTTTCCATCTATGTACCCATGACCAAACAAGTTTGATGGTGCATTATTATTTAAATCTTGCTGCGTTAATTCTTTATAGACATCTGTACCAGTAAACATTCTAAATCTTATATTTCTAGATGTTGATAACATGCCTAAATTTGCAAAGGCCGAGCGCTCTAGGTTATAAAATATTCTAAATAATTCAGGAAAACTATAATTAACAAAACCTAACTCTTTTGCTAGGCTCTGAACCAGATCCTTATTACTTCCATGAATAAATAAGTCAGTGTCTTTTTTCAGAAATATGAATATATCGAATGAATCAAATTGCAACTCATCACTAGATACCCACATTGGGGTAATTTTTTTTCTTGACAATATAATTCCTAAATTTTCATCCTTAAAAATTGCAGAGATGTATTTATCAGACAGCTTATTGAAAAATTTCTTAAGATTATTTTTTTCAAAAATATCGTTAATATCCTCATCAATTTCTTTATGAATTGTCGCACTATTTTTAATATAGAATGAATTTGATGAGAACAATTTTCTTATAAGTTCATGATTATAATCACCATCAATAGAGGAACTAAAAAACTCCTCAATCATTTTTTCTTTACTTAAATTCCCAATTAATAAGTTCCAATCGGCATCAACCTGATAAAGCTCTTGAAATTGTTCACTAATATCATCTGCTACAACATTAGATATGATTGTTGCTTGCCCAATATTTTTTGTTCTATTAACCCTTGTGAAACGGCCAACCAATTGCATAAATATTGGTAAGCTCTTACATTTTTTATGTAAAGCTAATATTTTTAAATTAGGTAAGTCATACCCTTCTCCAAACATATCAACACAAACTACTATTTTTGTTCTTCCTTTCTTTAATTTAATTTTATCCTCTTCATTTATTCCATCATGGCTAGTTGCCAATAAGACTTCCATTTTTTTAGGGAAGTATTCTTTTATTAGTGATGTATATATTTTTTTTAACATTCTTGCATGTTTAATAGTAGATGTTTTAACCATCAGAACATGTTCTAACCCAGCCAAGCTATCTTTCTCTAATACTTCTAATGCTTTCCTTGCAACAACTTCATCAGATTTATCATCATAATATTCACTTACAGCTTCAAATTGAATTTTCTCAAATATTCCTTCATCAAAAGCTTTTGCAATTGAATATTGATATATTAATTTCCCTTCTAATTTTTTACCGTCCCCCCTGTAAGGTGTTGCTGTAAATTGAAATATCTTTTTTTTTCTTTGAATGAAATTATTACGAAGTTTTTTCCATGTTGGAGCTTCACTATGATGAGCCTCATCAAAAATCAATCTATCGAATTGGTTTAAAAAAAATTTCAAATTTTCATCTTGGAATGAATTAAAAATCTGTGATGTTGCAACTACAATAAATTGTTTTTCTAAGTCATATTCAATGATTTTCTCAATACCTTGTGGCTCTAACCTTGAAATAATGGGTTGTTCACTATTTTCTGGAATAACTTTCCAATCAATATATTTTTTAAAATCAACTAAATCATCACTTATTTGTTTTCGAAGAGAATCCGATGGAACGACAATTAATGTCCTCTTGAACATTGCTTTAAATAGTAATGATGCAATGACTCCTGTTTTTCCTGTTCCTGTAGGCATATTAATTATTACAGGTTCTTCCTCATCATTTAAATCATAGTCTAAACACTTAAGCAGTGCTGATTTTTGAGGTAATCTTAAATCTGTTTCATGAATAGCTATAGTTGATTTCCATGATGAAATTATCTGTTCTTTTGACTTATCACTGTCAGTATTAACTCTAACCAAACCCATATATAACCTATTAAATTTATTAAAATTTGATTCTATAATGATAGTTGAAATTATTTAAAACAAGAGGTAATACTTTATATAAAATACATTGTTACAATTATAGACATCATTCATTTTCAACTTTTCCACAATTTTTACTGCCTGTCATTCTGGTGAGCTTTATAGGGGTAAATAGGAAAAAATTCATTTTAAGAATAATGTCTAGATTATTCCAAAAGAAATGCATGAAAGTAGAAAATAAACGTGTACCATTCTTTTTAAGAGACAATTAGTTTTCTGAAATCAATCTAAGAATTTATTCAGCCACAAGAGTTCATCTTGCTTGCTTTTGTAGTGGTGCAATGCTTTCAGAGGCATTGTTGCAAATAGAGATCCTAGCCGATGATTTTCCCTTTAAAAAGTACTTAAAGACCGAAAACTCTATTCACTAGATACACCCCACTCTGGGGGCGGTCTGTAGTTATTCAAAAATAGCTACAGACTTTTTTATTAAAATTATTGTTACTTTAGAGTATACCCTAAAGTAACAATAATTTTCTCATTATAAGAGTGTATCTTTTAAATGATTTTTGATCATAAATAACATGTAACTTTTATATTTAAAATTTATAATAAACACTTTGGGCGATTTGTCGTCAATTTATGAGGTAAAAGATGAAAGGTCAAAAAATAGGCTATGTTCGAGTCAGCTCAGTTGAACAAAATACTGGACGTCAATTAGAAGGGATTGAGGTTGATCGGTTGTTTATTGATAAAGCTTCAGGTAAAAATACCGACCGACCTAAATTTCAGGAAATGCTGAACTATGTTAGGGAAGGAGACATGGTTATCGTGCACTCGATGGATCGATTTGCCCGTAGCTTAAAAGATCTCGTTGAAGAAGTAGACAAACTGGTCAAACGTGGTATTGCGATCCAGTTCATGAAGGAAAAGATCACTTTTACTGCTCAAGCAACACCGATGGATAATTTGATGTTGCAATTGATGGGTGCTTTTGCTCAGTTTGAGCGCGAGATTATTTTAGAACGACAAAAAGAAGGGATTAAACTGGCAGCTGCTCAGGGTAAATATAAAGGTCGGGTGCATAAACTCAAACCTGATCAGGCAAATGCTTTACGTCAAGCATGGATGGAAGGTCAGTACTCTTCTAAAGTTGCTTTGGGAAAGGCTTTTGGGATTAGTCGACAGGCTGTGTATCGTTATTTGAAGGATGGTACAGAAGCATTTTAGGCAGCTTCAAAAAGAGGCTGCTTCATATGTACTAGCACAAACCATCATCTATTTTCAAAATGGAAAGAATAACTGATTTAAGGCTTTTGCTGCTTATACAGCAGCAAAATAATGTTTAATGAAGAAATTAGATTTCACTTCCCAAACAGTTGATGTGCCTTTTTCTGCTGTCCAGAAATCGCCTGCTTTAAATGTTGTAGAAATGCCAGTCGATTCATCGGTAATAGTAACTTCTCCAAAGATAAGTACAGCTTGTTCATTAAATGGATAAATTAAACGAAATTTCCCTTTCTCCGTACCGAAGTATCCAGAGTGGATCCTATCAGTTGGTTCTCCTAATAGCATTTTTCCAAATACACTTACATTTGATGAATCATCTAAGACCTCACCACCTAGATCAGTAATTTTTCCCCAACTAACTAGGTTTTCAAGCTGAGTGAGTTTTTCAATACCAGTTAATGCCATTTGTGTAGATCCTCTATGTTCGTAAGATTTGTTCACCCTAATTTGTAAGAGAATCATCCCTTTTTTAATGCAATAAAAAATCACCTATTTGAGTGATTTTAAAAAATTAATATGTAGGTTTAATAAATAGACAATCTCATAAATGGAATTAGTTGTGTTATTAGATAAAACATTAAAGTGGACAGATGCATTTGCTCTTTCCATGAGCGTTTCAGGGGCAATTTTTGCATCATTTGGCTTTGCATTAGGTTATTTAGGTGCTTTTACTGCAATTTTCGTATGGGTATTTGCTGCGCTAATTGGCAGTTTACAGAATTGGTTTTTCTTAGAAGCAGCCAATATGTTCCCTGATAAATCTGGTGGTATTGCCCTCATTGCAACTGAAGGTTGGAAAGATAAAGTACCGTTAGCTGGTCCTCTCGCATCATTTGGTTATTGGATGGGGTGGTCTGCGGTACTCTCTATTGTAGGTGTAAGTTCTGGTTCAATTATTAAAGAACAATGGTTTCCAAAAAGTAATTTCGCTTTATCTTTAGGTTTTACCAATTTAGAACTCCCTCAAATATTTGCAATTATTATCATTATTGTATTTTGGATACTCAATCGGCGAGGAATTGACCTTGCTGCGAAGGTCTCAAAAATCATGGGGTTCTTTCTTTTAATACCAGTCACTGTCTTGGCTCTTGCTCCGTTCATAAGTAGTGATTGGCATGTAGAGCGATTAAGGGAAAACTTTCATATAGAGCATTTCACAACACTAGGTGGATTTAAAGTTTTAGCAATCTGGTTATTTTTAGTGTGTTGGAGTGCATATGGTACAGAAATGTGTGCGAGCTTCGCCCCTGAATATAAAACTACCCGTGATATGAAGCTCTCACTTATTAGCTCAGGTTTTTATACCGTTCTTGTGTTTCTATTTGTTGGAATAGGTATAGCAGGACTTGTTGATGCAAAAACAGCGTTAGAAAATCCAAATGGATTCTATATAAATATGTTTGTGCAACTGACAGGTGAGCGTTGGGCTCCACTATTCAGTATTTCACTGTTATTTGCTCTATTTATGGGAGTCAATGCAGGCATAGCAGATGGATCACGAGCCTTGTATGGTATGGCTCAAGAAGGACTGACGCTCAAACAGTTCAGTAAGTTGAATAAACACAATATTCCTGAACGATGCATTATTGTTGCGGTCTTCATTAATGTTCTCATGATTATTTTTCTTAAATCACCACTCGCAATTTTGGTTGCTGCAAACTTAGGTTACGTAATCTCTATATTCTTTGCCTTAACTGGTTATTGCTTTCTTAAAACTCAATATATCAATCAAAATCGTGAAATTAAACTCAGCCAGAAATGGATCCCTTGGGCTTATGTACTTTCAATCTACACTTTAATTGTTTTGATTGTTGGTGTGCTTTTTACTGAAGAAGCTGGTTATGGCTCTATTAAAGAATTGGTGATTGGGATTCTTATTTTACTTACTTCTCTCATTTTTTATTGGTTTAGAAAAACCTTCCAGAAATAAGGATATATCTTATGCTATCAGTTGAAATGCCAACGACATATTACACTACTACAAAGAAATATGATTTACATTTCCCAAATCTTGAGAATGATATTGATGTCGATGTAGTCATTATTGGTGGCGGTTTTTCGGGCGTAAATACTGGCCTTGAGTTGCTTGAACGAGGTGTTAAAAGTATAGCCATTCTTGAAACAAACTATATTGGGTTTGGTGGTTCGGGAAGAAATGGTGGTCATATTATGGCTGGAATTGGTCATGATTTAGATCGAATCAAAAAGTATGTTGGTGCAGATGGCTTAAACACAATCTTTGAAATCAGTGATTCTGGTTCTCGTATTATTAAAGAGCGTATCCAAAAATATAACATTGATGCAGATGTGGTTTGGGGATATGGCTACCTAGGTTTTAATGGTCGCCAAGCTAAGCTATTAAAGCAGTGGGAAAAAGAATATAAAAGCATTAATAGTGATGTTGAAATTGAATTTCTAGAAGGCAATGCAGTTAAAAATATTGTAGGTTCAGATGGTTATACCTGTGCTTTGAAACACATGGGCAATGGTCATTTTCATTCACTCAATATGCTATTGGGATCAGCAAAAGCTTTTAGCGACCAAGGTGGGAAAATCTATGAGTACTCACCTGCTGTTGAAGTTACTTATGGAGAAACAATCAAGGTGAGAACGCCAAAAGGTACGGTTCGAGCTAAAAAACTCCTGTGGTCATGTGGTGCCTTTTTAAACCGCTTAGAACCCTATTTGCATAAAAAGACCATTAACACTTATGCATTTCAACTAGTGACAGAACCATTAAGTGATGAACTTATTCATCGTATTAGTCCTATACGTGGTGCTTTTAGTGATGTTCGCCCAGTTATTGATTATTACCGTGTGACCAATGAAAATCGTTTGTTATTTGGTTCTGCAACAGCACTCACAGAATATATTCCCTCAGATTTAAAGAAATGGAACCAAGAGCTAATGTTGAAGGTCTTTCCATATTTAAAAAATGTTCATATTGATTTGGCATGGGGTGGACCGATGGAATGTTCAGCAACGCTATTTCCACAAATTGGAAATCATCCTGATCATCCGAATGTCTTCTTTGTACAAGGATATTCAGGCTTTGGCGTTACACCGAGCCATGTCATTAGTCAGGTTGTCGCGGATGGAATGATGGAAGGGTCTAAATATTGGGATGTAATTAGTTCAATTCCTAAAGCAAGTGTTTGGGGCAAAGAGCATTTCAAATCATTATTACTAACAACCGCCAAATTTATTCATCAGTTTGAAGGTTACACCAACGGGAGACGTTAATACATGTGCATTACATCCTTAAATACAAAATTAGAACTTCTTCAAAAGCTTTGGAAGAAAAAAGACATACAGGCAATCTTTGATCAGCTATATACAGATAAAACTGAAATTAGCGGGCAAGGTACAACTAATTTATTTACAGGAAAAGATGCCTTAACTATGCTGCTTCAAGAGCTTGTAGAGGGTTCTAGTGCTGTTAACTTGAGTATTTTTAAAAGTACTGAGTTAAACAATCAATTGATACTTACGTGGGTCAATTGGACAGTCTATACAGATGATAAAAATAGCTACTTCACAATGAAAAGTCTCTTTTTATGGCAGGAAATTAACCAAGACTGGAAAATCATTGCAGATATGTATGCTGATGAAGCAATAGTTTCATAAATTGAGGGCAATCTCTCTGATCTGGAGGATTGTCCTATTTTTTAATAAATTGGAATAATAAATTGATGGCTAAACTTTTGTTATGTATTGCTATAATTTCAGAAACAATTGCAACGACATTTCTAAAGCTTTCAAATGGATTTACCAGTCCAATTTATAGTGTTATTACGATTGTAGGCTATATGCTGTCATTTTATTTGCTCTCAATTATTGTAAAAGAATTACCCATCGGAATTGTTTACGCAGTATGGTCTGGTATTGGCATTGTCCTCATCAGTTTTATTGGCTATTTTTTGTTTGGACAAAGTCTTAATATAGTAAGCCTATGTGGTATTACTTTTATCATTACAGGTGTTGTCCTTGTTAATTTTTATGCTGTATAAAAAACAAACTAATTAGAAGTAAATATCATTAACTCGATAAAATATCTGAATCATATGCCATTTCTAGAGCCTATCTAACTTTTTAATTAGCACAAAGGTTCGCAGAATCCTGACATAGAGTGGATATTAATATCCACCCTTGAAGGCTTTTAAGCTGTCAAAGAAATATTTGAATCAAATACGATTGTTCCAGGATCTACAGAAGTTAAACCACCATCAATTGGAATTTCTGCACCATTCATATAGGATGCAGAAGATGATAATAACCATGCTGTTAAAGCAGCTATTTCCTTTCCTAAAGCTGGACGTTGTAAAGGAACTAAAGCTGTTGCAAGCTGGTACGCTTGTTCCATATTCATGTTCCGTTCATTAGCAAACGCGTTCATTTCTTGGTCTGCCATTTCACTCCGTGTCCAGCCAGGACAAATTACATTTGCACGCACGCCCTGAGTACCATAATCAACTGCAATAGAGCGGATCAACATACTTAATCCAGCTTTGGTTGCATTGTAGCCAGCAATACCTTTTGATGCGCGCAATGCACTAACAGAGGCTATACCAACAATACTACCTTTACTGGAAATAAGATGTGGAAGAGATACATGTAGTAATCTATATGGGGCAGTTAGATTGGTTTCAACCATCGTAGCCCAATCAAGATTATTAAGATCACCAACTTTTCCTGCTCGTACTATACCTGCATTGAGTACTAAACCATTGAGCTTACCAAATCGATTAATAATCGAATTTATAAGTTCAATCACCGACGAGGGTTCTGTGAGGTCTACAACAAGAGCATGTGCACCAGTTTCTCGTGCAGTTTGTTCGAGTATATGAGCTCGTCGTCCACAGATAACCACAGTCCAACCTTGTTGTACAAGTACGCGTGCTGTAGCGGCTCCAATTCCAGATCCTCCACCAGTTATAAGAACAACTGGTGGATTATTTTTTGATGCAATCGTTTGGTGATCCATTTTGATTTTGATCCCTAATTAATTAAATTCAGTGCTTGTTATAATCCTTTGGATATCGGGTTTCATTCATTAGAGATAGGCGAGAATTAAATGGTAAAATAACAAGTTCATCAAGGCTACTATCCCAACAAACCATACGACCAATAGAACGCTGTTCGCGAAGATCAATAAGTAGTACTGCTTCAACAGTCATCACTCTCTCTGTCCAAAAGAACAAATAGAGATCTTCAGCAACATCAAATGTCATACAACGCTCAGTATCGGCTAAACCTTGTTCTCCTCCACGAATACAATGCCAAGTAAAAGTGCCCGGTGATAGGTATATATGTTCGTATGCTTCAACATCGCTATAGCGATAAAAAATTCGTTTACCAACTAATCCTGTTGAGCGTTGATGAACAGGGGTATTTTTGCCTTCAGGTGTATGAAGTGACATAAATTCAGTTGTACTGCGCGTTTTACTATCTTTTGATAGAAACGAAGAAATACCACTGGTTGCAATACCAGTATCCTTATTCAGAACAAATGTCACATTCTGGGTTTGTTTACCTTCGCCAATGATGAAGTCGATTAGAAAAATATTCTTACGTGCTTCAATAGCTTTATACGTTGCACAGCCTTCCTTTGGCATTGTTTCACTATTGGTTGCCCAAGTGAGTTGATTAGGACTAATAAAGTTGTAATCGATTGTTTTCCCATCAGTGCTGGTAAGTGATAAAGATGTTCCTGCTAATGCAGAAGACGGTGGAAGTGTTTGCTCACCAAAACCATCTAGCATCTTAGAAACAGAAGGCCATTGGTCTTCTGGGATGTAGTCCATATATGGTGTATCAATATGATTTGTCATTGAGTCGTCATTCCATTTAGCAACAATATAAAAGAAACTAAGCAAATGCATAGTTTCATAAACTATGCATTTGCTTAGTTTTGTTGTCAAGTAGCTAGAAAAAGTATTTTTGTATAATGAAAAATGAAAAATTTGGCTAGGATGTCAGTAATTTACTAAATGAAATAATTGATATTATGTAGAATTTTTTGAATTTAAGACTTTATAATAAGCATCTGATTTTAAAATGGGTCGTATGTATAGTATGGTTAAACAAGGTATGCAGGACGTTAGTAATAATAAATATGGTTCAGGACGTGAAGCTTTACTGAAGGCAACAATAGAAGTTGTTGGTCAGCGAGGTTTGCATGGGCTTACATTTCGTGCTGTTGCAGAATTAGCAAATGTAAATAATAGTTTGGTTAGCTACCATTTTGGCAATAAAGATACTTTACTTAGAGAAGCTGTACATTGGGCTGTTTCGTATGCAATTACGTTAAGTGATTTTTCAGATTTAGAAAAACGGAGTGATAATTTTGCTCAAAATTTAGTCGATTTTGTTAAAAATGATCCGAATTTGCATATATTTCAATATGAATTTATATTGGAGTCCCGCAGACGGCCAGAGCTTAAATGTGAAGCTACAGCTCTATATGAAGCATATATTGATACTTTAGAAAAAGTACTAATTCAGCATGGCCATGCAAATAGTCGCCCTTTAGCACGTGCAGTATTTGCAGCTTTAGATGGTCTAATTTTTCAACAGCTTACATTAGGTGATCCAAACAGTATACAACAAGCTATCGGTTGTATTGGAGAATTACTGAAGGGGCATTTATTAGTTACATCTCAATCTAAGTTTTAAAATAAAAAATTTAGATAACGATAATAACTTTATTATCAAGAGTATTTCTCCATTAAGTTTTGTAATTTATAAATTAAACTATTAAAAAATATAGATAAATAATTAGTGATCAATAAAATTCGAGTAACAAAGCTAGCTTGTAGACAAAAAAAATTAACATGTTAATATTTAAAGATTGCTAAAGGAATTAGCAAGTTGATGAATACAGGGAAAACAAAAATACTCTTTTGTACAAGCATACTTTGAAATGGTTCGAGAATAATCATGGTATGTTTTTTGCTTGGTTTAATATAGTTGGTCCTGCATTCATTACGTAATCTCATATTACAGGAAGGTTGACTATGTTGAATCACTTGAACTGCATGAAGGTTTTCAATGAGCTTGATGATATCTATATGTCAAAAAAGATTGATCGACTCAACCTTTTGTCATTTTTAAAAGACAAAGTTTATGATTCTCCTATGATTTATTGGAACATAAATTCTAAAAATGAAATTAATTATGATTGTTCTTTAGGAATAGATGATAGCTTTATTCAATTATATAACTCCGACTATATTGAGTTTGATCGATTACATCCAAAAAGGATAGGACATCAGGTTTTAAATCAAAGTAATGTTATGTGTGAGCTCGATTACATTGATAAGGAGACCTATGAAAGATCTACTTTTTATAATGAATTTTTAAAGAAACAGGATGCCTATAATGTAATTCAGCTCCATTTGACACATAAAGATAAAGCTTTCGGAATAATTAACTTTTTAAGAAATAAAAATAGATACAATGATTATTTAACATTAAGCTTCATAACTAAAATAATATCTACTCATGAGTTTTATAACAATAGAGAAATATCAGATGAAATTAATCGATATGATTTAACAAGAAGAGAGAATGAAATTTTTAATCTATTGAAATCAGGATACTCATACAAAGATATTTCAAATAGGTTATTTATTAGCTTAAATACAACAAAAACACATGCGAAAAATATATTTGTAAAACTGAATATTAAATCTAGATATGAATTAAATGGTTTTTAGGAGGAATATTTTGATGAAAAATTGAAGAAAAAATGATGCAGTGTCGCATCAAATTTAGTCAAAATAAATCTGGTTTTCCTCATTTAAATGGTGATGTAGAGGGCACTATTACAAATAGAGATCCGAGTCAATATTTCCCTTTACAAAGATACTTAAAGACCGAAAACTCTATTCACTAGATACACTTCATCCTGAAAATTTCGATTATGGAAGAAATTCATATACTGAGCTTTAGCTAAAAAACTATTTAGCTTATCATTAATGGCTATTTGCAACAGTGTCAATGCAATCAGGTCCATAAAGCATGAACAGTCGAAAAAATCCCAATTTGTCTGCTCTAAACTCCTTCATAGCTTGTGCTAGATTGGGTAGCATAAGTAAAGCCAGTGTAGCCATGAATAAAACGCAAGGCGCTATTAGTCGCCAAATTATTCAACTAGAAGAACTTTATGACATAAAATTATTTCAAAGAAATAGCCAAGGGTTAATCCTAACAAAGGAAGGCCAAATTTTTTTTAACAAAACACAACAAATTTCAGAACTAATAGATCAATTAGATATCAAAAAACCATCTGAAAAAGATGTACTAATAATAAAATCCCCTTCAACATTTACTTTAAATTGGCTAATGCCAAGAATTAAAGAACTAGGGTGTGTCCTCATTTGAAAAATTAGTTTTAAAGGTTTAAAAGAATGATTTAACCTCTTTTTATTTGTATATTTCTCAATGGCACGTACTCTACTCACCGATGATATTTGGCAACAAATCCAATCTACGATGCAATTTCATGGTTGTTATTGTTCAAAGAACAGTAGAAATATCATGGAAGCCATCTTATGGAAATTACGTACAGGTGCAACATGGCGTGATATTCCTGAAGAATTTTGTCCTTGGAAAACAGCATATAACCGCTTTAATCGTTGGGCAAGCAAGGGCTTGTGGGATAAATTTTTTTTAAACTACGAGGCGTACTGGATCAAGAATGGGTATTCATTGACGGAAGCTACATACGCACGCATCAGCATGCAAGTGGAGCTCGGCATGGTTTCGAGCGAGCAATTGGACAGTCTAGAGGTGGAAGAACCACAAAAATCCATCTTGCAACCGACGCGAATGGATTACCGATTGATTTTAAAATCACTGGAGGTGAAGTCCATGACAGCCAAGTTGCGGAGCAGTTGATTGGTGAGATTGGTCAGGCAGATTATCTGATTGCGGATAAAGGCTATGATTCAGAAAAAATTAGGATGTTGGCAAGAAAGCAAAATATTGTGCCGATCATCCCAATGAAATCAAATAGTAAGAGAGAAAATAAAGAATTTGATCAGTACTTATATCGTTTAAGGCATTTAGTTGAAAATGCCTTTGCGAGATTAAAACATTTCCGAGCGATAGCAACCCGATTTGACAAGCTTGCACGAAATTATCAGTCTATGGTTTACATTGCTTGCATGTTAATTTGGTGCAAAGCCAAATGAGGACACGCCCTAGAAAGCTTACAATCAAATTTACAAATTAAAATCAGCACTTCCCATGATGATGATCAAACTCAAGAAATGGAATATGGCGATGTAACAAATATTGTTATAACAAGAGGTCTGAATGGAATACCTAGTTTTGAAAGCCACCTTCTTTTCTCAGAGAATCTAACCCTTGCTTGTTCTTCTGAAAATTATGAGTTAATAAATTCTAATTTGAATGAGATTAAAAATTTTAGAATATTAAAAGCTGAAAAGAATCTTCATTACTGGAATAGATGGTTAAATAATAATAACTTAGACTACATAGATATTGCAAATAGTATAACTTTTGACACCTTAGCACTCGTTATTTCATCAATAGAGATGGGATATGGTATCGGTCTAATAGACCCACGTATGGCTAAAATTGAAATTAGCAATTGATCAATAATGTTTCCAGAAAATTCAACAATTTCAACGGGTTATATGTATTATATTAATATTCCTCCTCATAACAACCCTTTAATTAATGGATTTTTAACTAATATTATGAAACTTTGTGAAGAGTAGCATTGAGAAAGCTATGTTTTTTTTTATCCCCCCCTCTAAAAAAAATCGAGTTTAATCACACAGTAAAAGTATTAAAGTTGTTTCTAGTACTCTTCTTGTATGGATAAATTGATGTTAGCGAATACCCTTTGTTTAAAATACTTAAATGCACTAAATAAAAGTAACCTAAATGGAGTGCTCGAGCTTTTCACAGATGATGCTAAAATTGACTCCCCTTTATATGGCATCAAGGAAGCTAATGTATTTTATAAAGAGTTATTTTTGGATACATCTGAATCAAATACAACATTGTTGCATATTTTTGAAAACTCAGAAACCAATGATTCTATTGCTTTGCACTTTGAATATGAATGGACTCTTTCAAATGGAGAAATAGTTAAATGCGAATGTGTAGATGTTTTTTATCTTAATGAAAATATGGATAAATTCAAGAAAATGAAAATTATTTATGATACGTCACTAGTAATAAATCAATTTAACTCAAGTAAGGAAAATTCTGGTACTGTTACAAATAGCCATTGATGATAAGTTAAATAATCATCTAGCTAAAAGTTCAGTATATGAATCCTTTCCATGATCGGCATTTTCAGGGTGAAACCAGTCTTTGGGCCGTGCGTTGATATTGTAAATATGGCATTAGCTATCGTGAACTTCAGGAAATGCTTCCAACATTCTGGACTGTTCTACCAAAATATAAATAAATCAGCTTTATTGAGGAGCCAATTTTTCATAACCTAAGGCTGAACTATTCACGGAGACTAATCAAATCTGTAGAAAATTGATCAAGAACTAAGTGTGAAACACGATATTGTATTAACCCCGTGGATCAGCCCAGAATTAAAACGGACACTTCAAATTAAAACCTAGTCATAGTACTAGGGCTAAGGAGTGTCTTATGGAACGTATCGAAGTCAGTAATCTTTTAATATTCCAATAGTTTTTGCAGCTTCTAAGGCAATACAAAATCGTGTAATTCCCAAGCTAGTTGTCGGTTTAATTCCTGTTAATTCTTCAATGACTTTTAATCGATACACTAAGGTCTGGCGATGTATATCCAGTTTAGATGCTGTGATTTTCCAGTTACCATCATATTTCAAAAATATGGCTAAGGTTTTTAGCAAGGGAAGGGTATTGGTTTGTTCATATTCGATAAGAGGGCCAAAATAATGACCCACAATAGATCTAGCCTCAGCAACCGTCTTTGGACCAAGTGAAAGCTCTAAATCCAGATGATTATAATGAATGATATCTGTCTGGCCTTCCTTAATCCGCGTTAGTGCCAGAGATGCCTGAAAAACACTTTCTTTAAAGCCAATCATGGCAGTAATCGGGCTACTTACACCTATTTTTGTGTTTGCACCTAAATATCGATTTAATGTATCTAATAACTTTTGATCATTTGGCAGTACGGCAAATAATTTTTTGCCATCATCATGGAATAGTGGGTAAATATCATAAAAATCAGGAATATGATGAATATCATTATATTGTCTTAAGCCCTGATTCGTTGATTCGATCGCAACCGTGACTAATTGCCCAGATAAACCACGTCTCTCAAGCATGGTTTTTGCTGCACCATAATCGATCTCACCATTTAGTAAATCATGAAATAAGGTTTCACCTGCCTGACGAAACCCATCTCGATCTATCATTCCACGTTCCAGCTCGATACTGAGTAAACCCGCTAATATGGGGGAGAGGAATGAGTCATTAAAGAAACGAGAATTTTTATTGATGATATTTAAGGCTGTTTGCGTCCTGCCGGGAATTTTAAGGCTATAAGGAACTTCATTTTCTGCAACAGGTGAGCTAAAAGGAAAAATTGGTGTAAGTGTTTCATAATCAATAATTTGTAGGTTGATCGATAATTTCTGCCCAAGAATGTTTAGCCGTTCTTCTAGTTTAGAGCTTTCCCACAAAGCATCATTGTAAACTTGAAATAGTTTGTTTCCCGCATCAAATCGATCTTTTTGTGCTTGGAGGACACTTTCAATGACTAATCGGGCTAATCGTAAAAATTCCAGCTCAAAACTAGCTCCCAATATTGGAAGACCTAAATTAACCGCTTCATCTAATAGTTCTTGAGTCAGTTGAGGGGTAAATTCCTTGGGGGCAATCACAATGGCACTTGCCTTAGCTTGTTCAAGCTGACGTAACCAATTGACCTGTTCGATTGGCTCAGATGGCAAGCCTCCGCCAGTTGTCATAAGCAATGTACCAGGAGAAATCCAATGCCATGGATCAGGTAAATCAACAGCATGTGCCCACGTGACCATGCGTTTTCCTGCAGATCGTCCCGCCTTAAATGTTAAGCCTAAATTATTATTTTCCACGAGTTCATTCACAGTGATCATTGGGTGTTCACATGCCTATCATACATTTGTATAAACAATATCAGATTCTATGCCTATCTTATCAATAGATTTGCGTTTGGCATCTACTTATATTCTTAATCAATACGGTTTTTATTGAGTAAGAACAAATGAATGAAGCACTTACGGATGAGTTGATGAAATTACCCAACCGCCCATACTGGTATGAAAAAAGTGATGAAAGACCATCACTAAAATCAGAAATTGATGCTGATGTTGTCATTATTGGAGCAGGTTATACTGGACTATGGACGGCATATTATTTATTAAAATCGTCTCCTTCTTTACGCATTGTGATTTTAGAACGTGAATATGCAGGGTTTGGCGCCTCTGGTCGAAATGGCGGCTGGGCTTCTGCAATTTTCCCGATTTCACTCGCCAAAGTTGCAAAAAACTCCTCTCATCAAAGCGCATTATATTTACAGCAGGTTATGAATGAGACTGTCGATGAAGTAGGTCGAGTCTTGGCATCTGAAAACATTCAGGCAGATTATGCAAAAGATGGGTTTTTATCGATTGCTCGTACAGCTCCCCAACTACAACGTGCGAAAGCGGCAGTTCAAGCTTCTAAAGACTTTGGCTTGCCTGATCAATGGTATTTTCTTGATCAAAAAGAAACCCAAGCGAAAATTAATGTTTCAAACGCCTTAGGTGCGGTTTATACACCGCATTGTGCAGTTGTTCACCCAGGAAAATTAGTCAGGGGATTAGCCAAAACAGTTGAGCAATTAGGAGCTAAAATTTATGAAAAGAGTGCAGTTACAACCATCACGTCAGGAAAAGTAACGACCTTAGAGGGCATTGTTAAAGCACCTATTATTGTCAAAGCAACGGAAAGCTATTCATGTCAGTTAGAAGGATATAAGAGATCTGTAATTCCTTTATATTCCTTAGTATTAGCGACTGAACCCCTCTCAGCTTCTGTTAAAAATACACTCAAGCTTAATCACCGTCTAGCATTTAATGATATGCGCCATCTGCGTGTGTATGCACAGATGACTGCTGATGGACGCCTGATTTTCGGTGGACGTGGTGCTCCTTATCATTTTGGCTCAACAATTTCCTCTGACTTTGATTTAGTTGACAGCGTTCACCATGCGATACGAACAACACTGAATGACTTTTTCCCGACATTAAATCAGTTAAAAGTGACCCACCGTTGGGGTGGTGCATTAGGTGTTTCACGGGATTGGTCTCCATCTGTGGGACTAGATCGCCAAACTGGAATTGCATGGGGTGGGCACTATGTTGGAGATGGTGTTGCCATGAGTAATCTTTCAGGGCGCATTCTTAAAAATCTGATTCTAGGGATTCAAGAACCTATCAACAGATTGCCGATCGTAAATCATGCCTCACCATTATGGGAACCTGAACCATTGCGTTGGATGGGAATCAATATGGGGCTGAGCGCAACAGCATTTGCTGACAAAGAAGAAAAGATCACAAACCGCCCCTCAACTGTCGCTTCTGCTTTAGAAGCCTTGACGGGTGCTCACTAAATTTTAAAGGAGTAAACACATGACAACGATGACAGTTGTTAAACGTGAAAATATTGAAAATAACGTTTTGACCCCAGCAGGTCTGCGGGAAGGTGCTGATCATGGTAACCCTCAATTAGGTATCCAAAGTCTGGCACCAGAAGCTAATGGGAATTTAGGAATATGGGAATGCCAGCCTGGGGGATGGCCTGTGATTGATCGTAAGGATACAGAGTTCTGTTACATCATTTCTGGTAAAGCAACGCTTACAGACGAACGTACTGGTGAAAAAAGAGATGTTACCGAAGGTGATCTCATTATTTTGCCAGTGGGGTGGACGGGACGCTGGGACGTTACTGAGACAGTGCGGAAAATTTATACAATTTATTAAATAAATCAGTTTATTAAAACTTGATAGGACATGTAGCTAAAGTTAAGGAGAATCAAATGAGCCAAATCGTTGGTCATTTTATTAATGGTAAATTAATTGTAGACAGTACCAATACTCAGCCTGTATACAACCCATCTACAGGTGAAATCAGTAAGCAGGTCAGTATCGGTGGTGTAAAAACGATTGAAGAGGCAGTCTCTTCAGCGAAAGCGGCCTTTCCCGAGTGGAGTAAAACACCTCCTTTGAAACGTGCCCGTATCATGTTCAAATTCAAGGAGCTACTGGAAAAGAATGCTGCGGAAATTTGCCGTCTGATTGGCGAAGAACATGGAAAAATCGTTCACGATGCTGCTGGAGAATTACAGCGTGGCATTGAAAACGTCGAGTATGCATGTGGTGCTCCTGAATTACTTAAAGGGGAACATAGCCGTAATGTTGGCCCTAATATTGATTCTTGGAGTGAGTTCCATCCATTAGGTGTTGTTGCAGGCATTACTCCATTCAATTTCCCCGTTATGGTGCCATTATGGATGTTCCCAATGGCGATTGTCTGCGGTAATACCTTTGTTTTAAAGCCTTCTGAAAGAGACCCAAGTGCAACTTTATATATCGCACAGTTATTAAAAGAAGCTGGACTCCCTGATGGGGTACTGAATGTAGTCAATGGTGGAAAAGATGCTGTTGATGCCATTTTAATGCATAAAGATATTCAAGCCGTTAGTTTTGTTGGTTCTACTCCTATTGCTGAGTATATTTATAAAACTTCCACAGCTCAGGGTAAGCGTTGTCAGGCACTCGGCGGTGCTAAAAACCATGCGATTGTGATGCCTGATGCGGATTTAGACAATGTCGTCAATTCCCTATTGGGTGCGGCTTTTGGTTCATCAGGTGAGCGCTGCATGGCTCTATCTGTCGCTGTAGCTGTTGGAGATGAAATTGCTGACAAAATGATCGCCTCCCTAAAAGATGCGATGGCGAACTTAAAGGTTGGTATTCATTCAGATAAAACAAATGACTTTGGTCCAGTCATTACCGCAGAACATAAAGCTAAAGTGATAGGGCATATTCAAAGTGCCGCACAACAAGGTGCCAAAGTTTGTGTTGACGGTTCGAATGTGATTCATGCTGAATATGCAAATGGGTTCTATGTTGGCGCGACGTTAATCGATGGTGTAACCAAAGATATGAGCAGCTATCAGGCTGAAATTTTTGGACCTGTCCTCCAAGTCATGCGTGTAGAAACGATGCAGGATGCCATGGCATTAATTAATGAGCATGAATATGGAAATGGAACCTGTATCTATACTCGAGATGGAGAGGCTGCCCGATATTTTGCAGACAATATTCAAGTCGGGATGGTTGGTATTAATATCCCGTTGCCTGTACCTGTTGCCTACCAGAGTTTTGGTGGATGGAAACGATCATTATTTGGTGATTTGTTTATGTATGGTCCAGATGGTGTACGATTCTTTACCCGCCGCAAAACGATTACCCAACGTTGGCCAACAGCCTCTGTTCGCGAGGGTGCTCAATTTTCAATGCCCACATTAGGATGAACCCTTTTGCTGGGCAACTGAAAATAATCTAAATATTCAATAAAATAAATGGTCTAGGTTTTCAAAAACCTAGACCCTTAAAATTATAAAAGATTGTGTTAAACCTAAATCATTAAAATTAGAGCAATATTCTTTGGCAAGGTCTAAATTTCAGCCCTCAACCATAAGCCTCTTGCATCACGCTGTTTGATGCACAAATTCAGACTCCCTTTTTGAACAACTGCCATTCTTCTAGAGAAAAATCTTCTCTGCTTTTGCATAGGAGAGAACATCATACATCGACAACATGATCCCTCAGACGTCAAAAATGCAGCTAAAATCGCTGCCTGAAGGTGAGATTCTGTCAACTTATATTGTTAAGTACTTTATATCTCACGATACAGATTGTATGTAGAAAATCACTTCTATATTTCATTTAAAGTAATGATATTTATATTCTTTTATATG